>JAJDOJ010000180.1 GCA_022340215.1 Gammaproteobacteria bacterium | reverse complement strand
GGCTCGAGATGGATGACCTTCCTGTCGACCTCACTGAGGAAGAAATGGAGGAGATGGACGAATTGGTGTCGGCCTGGGCTGACGAGCTCAACGGCTTTCGATAGGCTAGCTCAGAGCTATCCAGAACTCGTCACTCTCGAGCTCTTTGTTAATGGTTTGTTTCAATCGTGTTTCACGCTGGCCGTCGGGTCGTGCCGTAAAGGGGAGACCCGGTGTAACTGGTCCCGTCACCGGCGCGATGGGGCCAAGCATGACCCGATATTGGTGGCCGCGATAGAATCAAGCCGCTCAACACCGAATTCGAATCAATGGGGACCCTTGTCACTGTCACCCGGGCGGGACGCGGCATCGGTTCCTCGGATATGATGGGTAATTCAGCTCCTTGCGATGAGGTTTGGAACGTGAGACTGGCCATATTGGCGTGGGCCTTGGGATGGCTGCTGGCATTGGAGGGTTGCAGCGCGGCATCCCTGCAGCGGATGGGATACGAGACGATGCAAAATGTGAAGGAGCAGCAGTGTCTGAACCGGGAGATGAGGCAGTGCCCCGAAAGCCCGACCTACGAAAAGTATCAGGAGCAACGCAGGGAACTGGAGGCCTCGGGAAAAGATGGGCAGTGATGGGGTGACCCCGAACGGGATGCCGGAATGAATCCCGTCATTGCGCTGGTCGGCCGCCCCAATGTTGGCAAGTCCACACTGTTCAACGTCCTGACCCGGTCACGGGACGCGCTGGTCGCCGACTTCCCGGGTCTCACCCGGGACCGCAAGTACGGTACCGGTCGGATCGGCGGGCGCGAATACCTCGTCGTCGACACCGGGGGGCTGGTCGGCGGCGATGAGTCCCTCGATGCACTGATGGCGGAACAGACTGAGATCGCGCTTCGCGAAGCCGACGCAATCGTCCTGCTGGTCGATGCCAGAGAGGGACTGACGGGCACCGACCAGACCGTGGCTCGATCGCTGCGACGGCACGGCAAGCCAGTGTTCCTTGCGGCAAACAAAACCGACGGGCTGGATCCCGAGCAGGCCGGTGCGGAGTTTCACGCCCTGGGGATATCGCCGCTGTTCTTCATCGCCGCTGCCCACGGGCGCGGTGTCCGGTCGATGATTCAACGGGTCCTGGACGAACTCCCCGACGCCGTAGAGCAGGGGCCGGCGCCCGGAGAATCAGAAGGCGGCATCCGCGTGGCCTTCCTCGGGCGTCCCAATGTCGGCAAGTCGACGCTGATCAATCGCCTTCTCGGGGAGGTTCGCCTGCTGACCTTCGACCGGCCCGGCACGACGCGGGACAGTATCGCCGTACCACTGGAGCGCGATGGCGAGCACTACACCCTGATCGACACGGCCGGCGTCCGGCGGCGCGGAAGGGTGACCGAAGCGATCGAGAAATTCAGTGTGGTCAAGAGCCTGCAGGCCGCCGAGTCGGCCAATGTGGTCGTGATGGTGCTTGATGCCAGACAGGGGATCGCCGAGCAGGACGCCACCCTGCTAGGCCTGGTGCTGGAGATGGGGCGGGCCCTGGTCATCGCGATCAACAAGTGGGACGGCCTGGATGCCGACACACGCCGACAGATCCGCTCCGAGATCGACCGGCGGCTTTCGTTCCTCGACTTCGCCAGGGTTCTGGAGATCTCCGCGCTGTATGGCAGCGGCGTCGGTGCCGTCCTGCCCGCGGTGCGCAGTGCGTATCGTTCGGCCAGCCGGCGCGCTTCCGCCTCGGAACTCACCCGGTTGTTGGAAAGGGCCGTTGCGGCGCATCAGCCGCCGCTGGTCAGGGGGCGACGGATCAAATTGCGTTACGCTCATCAGGGGGGCAGCAACCCCCCGACGATCGTGATTCACGGCAACCAGACCGATCGCCTGCCCGGGGCCTATCGGCGTTACCTGATGAATCATTTCCGCAAGGGGCTGCAGGTATCCGGGACCCCCGTGCGTCTGGAGTTCCGGACCGGTGAAAACCCCTATGCGGGGCGGCGGAACAAGCTTACCCCACGCCAGCAGCGCAAGCGTGTTCGCATGTTGCGCCATGTCAAGAAACGGGGTTGAGAGCGGATCCGGTACGTTGCAAACCGGTGCTTTCTCCGCGTCCTGAATGGCCAGGTCGCGCAGGACTGTCGGGACAGTGTTCAAGCAGGGCAGTTACAAGCGCTGTTCCCGAAGCGCTTCGGTAGAATCCCGATGCCTCCAGAGACCCGGAAAAATTACATACCGAGAACGATCCATGGACCACTTCTCCCCACGCGTAAGCATCGGATTACCCGTGTACAACGGAGAGCGATTCGTCGGGGCCGCGCTGGACTCGATTTGTAACCAGACATTCGACGACTTCGAACTGATCATCTCCGACAACGCTTCACGCGACAGAACGCAGGAAATCTGTGAGCGTTATGCCGAGAAGGACGGCCGGATACGATATTTCCGGAACGAGGCCAATATCGGCGCGGGGAACAATTTCAACCGGGTTTATGACTTGTCGAAGGGGACGTATTTCAAGTGGATGGCGCACGACGATGTCCTGGCACCGACGTTCCTTCGCGAATGCGTCTCCGTCCTGGACAAGGACGAAACTGCGGTATTGTCGCATCCGAAGGCTTCGATTATCGACGAGAACGGAGAGAGACTGAAGGAGTACGGTGTGGTGCTGAAAACAGATGCCGCCGCCGCGCACAGGCGCTTTGCCGAGATCGTACTGTCGCGACACAACTGCTACCAGGTTTTCGGGTTGATCCGGTCCGGATTGCTTGGCCGAACGCAGCTGATCGGGAACTACACGGGATCGGACCGGAATCTTCTCGCCGAGTTGAGCCTGCTGGGAATATTCGTCGAGGTCCCCGATGTGCTTGTCTTCTACCGGCACCACCCCGGTCGATCGATGAGCCTGTATCCCGATCGCCGCGAACGCAACGCCTGGTTTGACCCAGGTCTGAAAGGCGCTGTGAGTTTCCCTACCTGGCGGCGCGCCGCTGAGTATTCCAAATCCATAAAGCGGTCATCCTTGTCTCCAGCGGATCGTGCCTTGTGCTACACTTACTTGATGCGCTGGATTACCTTACGTAGCTCAGAGGGGTCAAGGAACTTCAAGCTGCTTGCACAGGACGTGGTCTGGGCATTGAGTCGAAAAATGTTCAAAAAGAAAAGCGTCTAGGCGATTTCTGTCAAGTGACATACCATTTTGCTTGTCTCTGTCGTCCGTCCTCTGTGTTGCGACAAAAGTGACATAGTTCGACGATGCGCCAGTTGTCGCGCCTTGACAACGAACGAAAATCCGGAGCGATCTGGCATGCCATCTTCCGGCAATCGCCTTAGCAATTCGTTTTCGCCATCCGGTAGGTCTCATGGACCAGAGACCGCCATTGCTCTCTGGCATGCGCGACAGAAATCGTCCCGGAGATTGCCTGCATCATCTGATGGTTGAGGTATCAGTGCACCGCTTGCCGGACATTTTCGGATATCTCCTCCTCTGCAATTTGTTCTGGCAAGGGATCGATCCGTACCGGCCCAAATTCCACCTGTGTGCGATAGCATATCAGCGCGACACCGTATTCCCCTGGTGGCAGGGGCGCACCTTCAACATCGGATAGCTGTTGCCAATGCGCGGGCTCCTTCTGATCCGCCGGCCACCACTTCATGCGTTGCGTATACCGGAGATGATTACCGTCGGCGTCGACAACCGGCCACACTTCCACGATTAGCCGATACTTGCCGTTCTCCAGCAGTGGGACATTGCGGTAACCATTTACCCAGGCAGGCTTTTCCGAGCCATGTTTGTACGAGAACTCGTTGCCTGCGCCCTTGTAGCGGTTCCAGTACCATGCCAGACTGAAACTCCACCCTCTTTTCGGTGTGACGCCGGGATCATCGGGACGGCCACCCCAAAGTGGAAGCACCCCGAATCCATACTCATGGCCGTGTTTTTCGATAGAAGCTCCGCGATAGATAAGATCTGTCTCGATGTGTCTGCCTGCCCCGGTTGCGCCGATCACGATGAGGATCCTGTCATAACCCTCGAATCCCGATTTTGGTCGCACACGTGCTTCGCCATCGTCTCCTGATACGACTTCCCAGTAGCCATCATCGGCCACCAGATCGGCATTCCGCCAGTTGACCAGACGCGGCAGGTCTACCGGATCCGGGTTATAGATGAATTCATAATTACTGATTTCTGTTCTCCAGAACGTCTCGGTCTCGATCTCAAGCCTGTTGATCTCCGGTTTGGCCAGCAGGGTATCGACCGGAAACTCGAGGGTGAACTGATTTCCTGAAACTCGCTTTCCCACCTTCGGTAGCGGTTGCCAATCGCCGTCGTTCAGGCGATAGCGCGCATCGGACACGTCGTCGTGTAGCGAGCCGGTCACGTTCGCGGTGAAGTGACCATGGCGGCGTGAGAACTCATCCGGAAAATGGTGGGGAGTGATCAGGGGTTGGTCGTCGAAATAGCCGCAGCCGGCGGTGAGGGCGATGAAGACCAGAATCACGGATGGCGCTGGTTTAGGGAAGCCCTGATTAAATGAGCGAGACAGGTGCAACGCAAGGCGCGCAGCGCGCGGCGACCGAGGCATATCAAATAGATTGGTGAGGGAGTGAGCAACGCGCAACGCAGCGATACGCCGTCGCGGCCAGTTGTTCAGGGATTCGCTGGCATATCGTTTTCTCATGGGTTATATCCCTTAAGGTCTAGAGGATCGGTAGCTTGGCGTACAGCTTGTTGGTTTCCGGTGCCGCGAGTTGTTCCGTCACCTGGACCGGATCCTGCTAATTACGGACAGTCCGATAAAGCGGTGCTAGGCTCGCAGCAATCCCGCCCCATGAATAACGTTCCATTGCCTGCCTGCGCCCATTCTGGCCCATTGTACTTCGCTTTTCCCCGTCGAGGGCCAGATCGACGATCGCCCCGGCCAACGCGCCCGAGTCGCCGGGTGGAATGATCGCGCCCACATCTGCGCACGAGACAATCTCGGGCATCCCGCCAATGTCGGTCGCGACGACCGGCACCCCGCTAGCCATCGCCTCGATCAGGCTCATGCCAAAGGACTCGCTGAGGGAGGGATTGACCAGGATGTCCGCCCGCCGGTAGAACTCTGGGAGGTCGGATTGTGGCAAGTGCCCGTGAAGGGTGACGCATGATTCCAGACCGAGTGCGCGAATCTTCTCCAAAAGATGGCCGTAGTATTGCGTGCGATCCTCGTTTCTGTAGAACGCGGAAAGTTCGACGGAGAGCGAATCTTCGCTAAACGCAGCGAGATACTCATGGGGGAGCTGCCGTTTGCTACCGACGATGTCGAGGGTGATGTTCTCGACTCGGCTCTTGACGGCGGGTAGCGCATCGATCAGGTAGTGCAATCCTTTCTCCGGCGAGACGCGACCTACGAAGAGCAGACGGACGCGGGATTCTGCGCTGGAAGCACCTTCCGGCGAGGACGGTTTGAATCTTTCCGGGTCGACGCCGTTATGGAAGGTGGCGCATTTGTCGGCGTAGGCGGGGAAGCGGTTTGCGATGGCATCGGTGATGTAGCCGCTGCATCCCGCGATCCCGTCGACATGGCGAAGGCGGGACTCGATGAGCGATCTGTCGAGCTGGGTGAGCCACTCGCAGTGCATATGCAGCACGAGTCCTGAACGGGGGTTGAGCCTCTTGATCAACGGTGCGAACTGGGAGAAGTTGTGCAGATGTATGACCTCGGCGTGAAAGGACCTCAGGTCCATGGCAACCTGGGCTGCGTACGGGAAAAAAAACGCCCAGGAACCGAAATACGGTTGATCGGGGGGATTCCTTGTCAGGAGCTTCTTCGTGATCCTGTTCAGCCGCAGGTCTGTCCTGGTGGAAATGCCACGGAATGCGACCCCCGCAACGCGGTGGTCTGTGGTGTCGGCCCTGCAATAGACCCGCACGTCGTGGTCGCGACCGAGTTGCCGGGAAATCTCGTAGGTCCAGATGCCGATGGAGTTTTGATCGGAGAACACGGCATCCATCGGCTGGCTGACGAAGGCGATTCTCATCTCGTCCTGGGTCCGGGGCAACCGAAAGTCACCGAAGCTTGCCTTTCGCCTGCATGACCTCCCTGAATGTCACGGTGATATCGCGTACTACCGTGCGATTGATAACCAGGGAGGCCAACAGGTAAGAAAGCATGCCGACGGCGATACAGGCCAGAAACAGGACCGGAGAGGGCAGGTCCGAGGAGCTGGCCGACCATTCGAGAGCGCGGATGGAAAGATACATGATCATCCCTGCACCACCGGAACGGAACAGGGGTTCTAGTACGTCCCGGGCCTGTAGATCGAGGTATCGAACGACAAGTACAAACGCGATTACCGACGACAGGAGCAGCGGTGTCAATACGGCATAGGCGATGGCAACGATTCCGTATCGTGCAAGTGCGATCAGCAGCACCACCATCAGAGTATGGTGCAGGACGCTGGTATACAGAAGCGCTTTCGGTTTCCCGATAGCTTTGAAGACAGGGCCCGTAAGACTTGATAGAGATAGCACCGTACCGTAAATCACCAGGACCTCCAGTACGGGCGCCGCGCCCGCCCAGTTCGCGCCGTAGAGTGTAGCGACCAGGGCCTCGGAGGTTGCGGACAGCGCCAGGCCGACGGGGATGGAGATCGGGGCCACGTGATTGATGGTCTTAAGGAATGTCCGGCGCAGTGCCGCCTTGTCATCCTGGATTCGAGATAGCGCCGGGAAGGCAATTCGGTTGATCATCCAGCTGATCTGGGTCGCGGGAAGTTTCGAAAGATTGAGGGCCAGCCCATAGATACCGAGATTTGCCGCTCCAAGCCATCGGCCGATGATGACCCGGTCCAGGGAATCACCCAGTGCCGAGATGATACTGAACCCCCAGAGGTATTTGCCGAACGAGAACAGTTCGCGTGCGATCTTCGTCGAGAACTCGAGCGCGGGACGCCATCCGGACAGCTTGAGCGAAACGCCGGCCCGAATGACCTGGGACGTCAGTTGTCCGAATACCAGGCTCCAGACGCCGAATCCGGAAAGTGCAAGGGAGATGGAAACAGCGGAGTACGAAACTCTCCCGATGATCTCCGATACCGCGAATTTGCCGAATTCCAGTTTTTTTCTCAGGACCACGCCGGTAATCGTGACCACACCGTCCAGTATAAAAGACATAGTCAGTACACGAAGGACATCAGTCAGCCTCTCCTCACTGAAGAAAGCGGCGGTCCAGGGAGCGAGAAACCATGCCGCCATGAACATGAGTGCATTGATCATGCACAGGATGTAGAACGTCGTGTTTGCCGAAACGCGTTCGTCTTCCCCTTCCTGGACCTTGCGTTGTATGTAGGCCGATCCGAGTCCGAATTCACGTACCACGGCGATGATGTGGATGGTCGCGTTTGCCATCGCGACCAGTCCGAACAGCTCCGGAACCAGCAGCCTCGCAAGGACGATGGTCGTCACGAAACGCAGGATCTGCGTCGTGACCAGGGCGATCGCAGTCCACTTCATGCCGAACCGGATCTGCTGGGAGTGGTTCATGTCTCTGGATGATCTTACGCCGAGCCGCCGCGTCGTTGTCTGGCACGCGTGGCGCCGGTCCGCCTCAGGCCAGGCGCTTGTAGCGAACGCGGTGCGGCTGATCGGCCTCCACCCCGGCCCGCCGCCGGTAGTCCTCCTGGTACTCGCTGAAGTTGCCTTCGAACCAGACGACCTCGCTGTCCCCCTCGAAGGCCAGGATATGGGTGGCGATCCGGTCCAGGAACCAGCGGTCGTGCGAGATGACCACGGCGCTGCCCGGGAATTCCAGCAGGGCCTCCTCGAGTGCCCGCAGGGTCTCCACGTCCAGATCATTGGTGGGTTCGTCGAGCAGCAGCAGGTTGCCGCCGGTCTTCAGCAGCTTGGCCAGGTGCAACCGGTTGCGTTCGCCCCCGGACAGGTCGGCGACGCGCTTCTGCTGATCACTGCCGCGAAAATTGAACCGGCCGATGTAGGCCCTTGAGGGCACCTCGTAGTTGCCGACGGTGATCAGGTCCTGGCCGTCGGAGATCTCCTCCCAGACCGTCTTCGCGCCATCAAGGTCGTCGCGGAGCTGATCGATGTGCGAGACCTTGACGGACTCCCCAACCTTGATCTCACCGCTGTCCGGGGTCTCAGCGCCTGTGATCATGCGGAACAGGGTAGTCTTGCCCGCGCCGTTGGGACCGATGACGCCGACGATGCCGCCTCTGGGCAGGGTGAATTCCAGACCCTCCATCAATAACCTGCCGCCAAGGCGTTTGGAGACTCCCTCGGCGACGACCACGACATCCCCGAGCCGGTCGCCGGGTGGGATATAGATCTCGTTGGTCTCCGAGCGCTTCTGATGTTCGCGCGAGGAAAGCTCCTCGAAGCGTTTCAGTCGCGCCTTGCTCTTGGCTTGGCGGCCCTTGGGGTTGCTGCGGACCCATTCGAGCTCGGCCTTCATGCTCTTGATGCGCGCGGCCTCCCCACGTTCCTCGAGTTCCAGGCGGGTCTCCTTCTGGTCGAGCCAGGAGGAGTAGTTGCCCTTCCATGGGATGCCGTGGCCGCGGTCGAGCTCAAGGATCCAGCCCGCGACGTTGTCGAGGAAATAACGGTCGTGGGTCACCGCCACCACGGTCCCCGGGAACTCCTGGAGAAAGCGTTCCAGCCAGGCGACGGACTCGGCGTCGAGGTGGTTGGTTGGCTCGTCCAGGATCAGCATGTCGGGATTCGAGAGCAGGAGTCGGCACAAGGCGACCCGACGGCGTTCGCCACCAGACAGCGTGGTGACATCGGCATCCCACTCGGGCAGGCGCAGGGCATCGGCGGCGACCTCCAGCTTGCGGTCGAGCTGATGGGCGTCGGCGGCCTGGATGATGTTCTCCAGGTGCGCCTGTTCGGCGGCCAGCTTGTCGAAATCGGCGTCGGGTTCAGCATAGGCGGCATAGACCGCATCGAGCCGTGCCTGCGCCTCGGTGATGTGACGCAGGCCGTCCTCGACGTTGCCGCGCACATCCTTTTCCGGATCCAGTACGGGCTCCTGCGGTAGATAGCCGATCTCGATGCCGGGCTGGGGGCGGGCCTCGCCCAGATGGTCGGTGTCGACCCCGGCCATGATGCGCAGCAGGGTGGATTTCCCGGCACCGTTGTAACCGAGCACGCCGATCTTCGCCCCGGGGAAGAAATTCAGGGAGATGTCGCGGAGTATCTCCTTCTTCGGCGGTACGACCTTGCCGACACCGCTCATGGTATAGATGTATTCAGCCATATCCTGACAGTACGGGGTTCGAAACGGGGCGCTATTATACTCCCCACGCCCACTCATACCCGAGTAATCGCGGAAGACATCGAGGAATCCATGCAAACCCGTTCCGAACTCAACGTCTATCTCGGTGAGGCGCTCGCGCGCTACAGCTTCGGTGAGGACCATCCCTTCGGGCCGAAGCGCTACGATGCCTTCAGGCTGCACTTCGAGTCGCTCGGTCTCGACAAACGCAGTGACCTCATCGCTCCCGTGGTCGCCACCGAGCGAGAGCTACTGCGTTTCCACACCGACGACTACCTGGAGCAGGTCAAGACGCAGTCGGTGACCGGTGCCGGCTACCTGGACTACGGTGATACGCCAGCCTTCCCGGGGGTCTACGAGGCCGCCTCGACGGTCGTCGGCACGGTACTCGACGGCCTGCGGCGTATCATGGAGCGGCGCTGCCGGCGAGTGTTCGTGCCCATCGCCGGGCTCCACCACGCGCGGCGCGATTCTGCCGCCGGTTTCTGTGTCTTCAACGACTGCGGTGTGGCGATCGAGTCGCTGCTCGGCGAATACGCCTGCGCGCGGGTGGCCTACGTGGACATCGACGCCCACCACGGTGACGGTGTTTACTACGCGTTTGAGGGCGCGCCCGGGGTGATCTTCGCCGACCTGCACCAGGACGGGCGCACCCTGTATCCCGGCACCGGTTTCGCCACCGAGACCGGCACCGGCCACGCGAAGGGGACCAAGCTCAACGTCCCGATGCCGCCCGGGTCCGACGACACGGCGTTCCTGGAGGTCTGGCCCCGCGTGGAGGCGCTGATCGCGCAATTCCCGCCCGAGGTGATCCTGTTCCAGTGCGGTGCCGACAGCATCGCGGGTGACCCGATCACACAGATGCACTACTCACCGAAGGCCCACGCCCATGCGGCGACCCGCCTGCGTTCACTGGCCGACGCCCACTGCGAGGGTCGGTTGCTCGCCATGGGCGGGGGTGGCTACGACCTCTCGAACCTGGCGCACGGCTGGTGCGAAGTGGTCGCGGCGATGTCCTGAAGCCTCATGCGATAGGGGGCCAGGGATCCGCCGGGAGCGGACGCGCGGATACGGTATAATGCCGCGCTTTCGCCATACACCAGACTTCCCGGAGCAGAACCATCGTGTTTCCCAAAGACATGACCATCGCCGGTTTCGACGACGAGCTGGCCGAGGCGATCGCCGCCGAGAAGCGGCGCCAGGAAGAGCATATCGAGCTGATCGCCTCCGAGAACTACGCGAGTCCCCGCGTGCTCGAGGCACAGGGTTCCGTGCTGACCAACAAGTATGCCGAGGGCTATCCTGGCAAGCGCTACTATGGGGGCTGCGAGAACGTCGACGTGGCCGAGCAGCTCGCGATCGACCGCGCGAAGGCCCTGTTCGGCGCGGCCTACGCCAACGTCCAGCCCCATTCCGGATCGCAGGCCAATGCCGCGGTCTATCTGGCGCTGCTGAAACCCCACGATACGATCCTCGGCATGAGTCTCGCCGACGGCGGACACCTGACTCACGGCTCGAAGGTGAACTTCTCCGGCAAGATCTTTAACGCCGTGCAGTACGGAATCCATTCCGACAGCGGCGAGGTGGATTACGAGCAGGTCGAGACACTGGCGCGGGAGCACCGGCCGAAGATGATCGTGACCGGTTTTTCCGCCTATTCGCGTATTCTCGACTGGCAGCGGTTCCGGACCATCGCCGACGAGGTCGGGGCGCTGCTGTTCGCGGACATCGCGCATGTGGCCGGCCTGATCTCAACCGGCCTCTACCCGAGTCCGATTGATATCGCCGACGTCACCACGACCACCACACACAAGACCCTGCGCGGGCCCCGCGGTGGCCTCATCCTCGCCCGGGAGAACCCGGAGATCGCGAAGAAACTTAACAGCATGGTCTTTCCCGGAACCCAGGGCGGCCCCCTGATGCACGTCATTGCCGCCAAGGCCGTTGCCTTCAAGGAGGCGCTCGAACCGGAGTTCCGCAGCTATCAGGAGCAGGTCCTGAAGAACGCCCGGGTGATGGCCGCCGGCTTCGTCGAGCGCGGTTACAAGGTAGTCTCCGGTGGGACGGACGATCACCTGTTCCTGGTCGATTTCATCGATAAGGGGCTCACCGGCAAGGCGGTGGACGCGGCCCTGGGCAGCGCCAACATCACCGTCAACAAGAATGCCGTGCCGAAAGACCCGCAGTCCCCGTTCGTGACCAGCGGGATCCGCGTGGGATCGCCGGCCATCACTACCCGGGGTTTCCGCGAGGGGGAGGCGCGCGAGCTCACCGGCTGGATGTGCGACGTGATCGACGCCATCGGCGACGAGTCCGCGCTGGCTCAGACTGTCGAATCGGTGCGATCGCGAGTACTGGATCTCTGTGCCCGCTTTCCGGTCTACGGGGGATGATGTGCGACACCGGCACCGCCTGCGGGCCTGGCATGTTGCGTTGCTGCGGGTTTAATCGCACCAGGTTGCAGGGGTATCAACCGGGGAGCGCCGCGAGGTGAGATGTCCGTTCTGCAACGGGCAGGACACGCGGGTGGTCGATTCGCGGCTTGCCGGTGAGGGCGACCAGATCCGGCGGCGTCGACTGTGTCCGTCCTGCGGTGAGCGCTTCACCACCTACGAGTACGCCGAGCTGAACCTGCCCCGCGTGGTCAAGCGGGACGGAAGGCGCGAACCCTTCTCCGAGCAGAAACTGCGCAAGGGTCTGCTCTATGCGCTGGAAAAAAGGCCGGTCTCGACCGACCGCGTAGAGGCGGCCATCGACCGCATCAAGCGCCGCGCCCTGACCTCAGGCGAGCGGGAGATCCCGTCGAGGCGGATCGGCGAGTGGTCGATGGACGCCCTTAGGGGACTGGACCAGGTCGCCTATGTGCGGTTCGCGTCCGTCTACCGCAGCTTCGAGGACATCCGGGCCTTCCGCGAGCTGGTCGAACTGCTGGAGCAGGACCTGACGCCGGAGATGCTGGACAGTCAGATGACGCTGCTCGAAGAAGACAAGCCTCCGAAGCCGTGATCCCCCTCTCCCCGACCCTTGTCGCTCGCGACCCCCGGAGATGGGATCGCCTCGCCGATCCGTCCCGGTCAGCATAACGATGAGCGACGCGCGGGACGCCCGCTACATGGCGCGCGCGCTTCGCCTTGCCGGGCGCGGCCTGTACACCACCGATCCGAATCCCCGAGTCGGTTGTGTCCTGGTGCGCGGGGACGAGATCGTCGGGGAGGGTTGGCACGAACGTGCCGGCGGCCCGCACGCCGAGTTGGAGGCCCTGCGGGAGGCTGGCGACCGTGCGCCCGGAGCGACCGCCTACGTGACCCTGGAGCCGTGCGCGCACTACGGCCGGACACCTCCCTGCTCGGATGCATTGCTGCGGGCGGGCGTCGCCCGGCTCGTGGTGGCCATGGTGGATCCCAACCCCCTGGTTGCGGGACAGGGTATCGCGAAACTGCGGGACGCCGGGATCGAGACCGAATCCGGTCTCATGGCGGAACAGGCCGAGGCACTCAACCGGGGTTTCCTCTCGCGCATGCGATCGGGTCGGCCCTGGGTGCGCGTGAAGACCGCCATGAGCCTCGACGGGCGTACCGCCATGGCCTCTGGGGAGAGCCAGTGGATTACGGGAGAGGCGGCGCGGCGTGACGTGCAGCACCTGCGCGCGCGCAGTTCGGCGGTATTGACAGGGGTTGGTACCGTGCTCGCCGACGATCCCTCGCTCAACGTTCGGTTGACCGCAGCGGAACTCGGCATCGTTGAGCCGGTCCGCCATCCGCTCAGGGTTGTGCTCGACAGCGAACTGCGGACCCCGACCGATGCGAAAATGCTGGCGCTGCCGGGCCAGATGCTGATCCTCACTACGTCGCAGGACGCAGCACGCATCGACACCTTGCGCGAGTCGGGCGCGGAGGTGGCGCAGGTCGAAGGATCCGCGACCGGGCTCGATCTCCAGGCTGTCATGGAGACGCTGGCGGTGCGCGAGGTCAACGAGGTGCACGTGGAGGCCGGTGCGACACTGACCGGCGCGCTGTTGGCGGAGGGCCTGGTGCACGAACTGGTCGTGTACATGGCGGCCCATCTGATGGGTGACGGGGCGAGAGGTCTGGCCTGCTTGCCTGCCGTATCAACGATGAGCGATCGGATCGACCTGAGATTTACCGAAGTGCGGTTCGTCGGACCGGACCTGCGTATGATCCTGCACCCGACGGGTTCGGGTAAGGAATGATTGTCTGGAGGGTTACAACGGCATGTCGACGGTCGTAGCAGTCCGGAAAGGTTCGCACGCGAGTATCGCGGCCGATACGCTCACCACCTTCGGTGATACCCGATTGGCGAGCCACTACGAGATGGCGCACGACAAGATCCGCCGCTTCGGCGACAGCTACATGGGGATGGTCGGAAGCGCGGCCCACCACATCGTGATGGAGAACCTGCTGGGGGGCAGCGGGTCTTCAACGCGCTTCGGCAGCCGGCTCGAGATCTTCGAGACCCTCCTGACGCTGCACCCGACCCTGAAGGAGAAATACTTCCTCAACCCCAAGGACGAGGACGACGACCCCTACGAGTCGAGCCGCATGGACGCCCTGATCGTCAACCCCCATGGGGTGTTCGCCTTCTATTCGATGCGCGAGGTCTTCGAATACAGCCGCTTCTGGGCCATCGGGTCGGGCGCCGAGTTCGCCCTGGGCGCCATGCACGCGCTCTATGATCGCCTGGATGAGGCGGATGCCATCGCCCGTGCCGGGGTCGAGGCGGGGGCGGAGTTCAACAACGCCACGTCGTTACCGATGACGCGGTACACTGTCAGGCTGGATTGAGTCAGGACGCGATCGAATGTTCACTGGAATCATCGAGGCGGTCGGCCGGATCGGCGCCGTCGAGCCGAAAAGCGAGGACACGCGGGTACGCGTGGAGGGGGGCAAGCTCGACCTTTCCGGGGCGTCGCTGGGCGACAGCATTGCGGTGAACGGGGTGTGCCTGACCGTCACGTCGATGGACGCGGGCGGTTTCTGGGTCGACGTCTCCGGCGAGACCCTGTCGAAGACAACCTTCGGTGGTCTGCGCACCGGGTCGGCGGTCAATCTGGAGCAGGCCCTGACGCCGCAGTCCCGGCTCGGCGGTCACCTGGTCAGCGGCCATGTCGACGGGATCGGACACGTGACCTCGCGGCAGCCCGACGGGCGTTCGGTGCGTTTCACCATCACCGTGCCGGACGCGCTGGCGCATTACATTGCCACCAAGGGCTCCGTATGCCTGGACGGCGTGAGCCTGACGGTCAACCGGGTCGAGGGGAACGCATTCGACGTCAATATCATTCCCCACACCCTGGAGGAGACCACGCTTCAAGACTACCAGCCGGGGACGAGAGTCAACGTGGAGGTCGATCTGCTGGCGCGCTACCTCGAGCGTCTGCTGAGCCGCGGGTCGAACACGGGCGCCGGGGGTTCCGGCATCGATTACGAATTACTGGCGAAACATGGCTTCGCCGGCTGAAGCGGTACCCGTCATGAGCAGTCCTTTCAATACCATCGAGGAAATCGTCAACGATATCCGTCAGGGGCGGATGGTGGTTATCGTGGACGACGAGGATCGGGAAAACGAGGGTGACCTGCTGATGGCCGCCTCGATGGTCCGTCCCGAGGATGTAAACTTCATGGCGCGTTACGGCAGGGGGTTGATCTGCCTCACGCTGAACCGGGAGCGATGCCGGCAACTCAATCTTCCGCTGATGGTCGGATCCACCAACGACCAGCAGACCACGAACTTCACGGTCTCCATCGAGGCGCGAGAGGGAGTGACCACCGGGATCTCGGCCTATGATCGCGCCCACACGATCCGCACGGCGGTGTCTCCGAACGCCACGGCCGAGGACATCGAGCAGCCGGGACACATCTTTCCGCTGATGGCGCAACCCGGGGGCGTGTTGACCCGCGCGGGGCATACCGAGGCGGGCTGCGACCTCGCACGACTGGCGGGGCTGGAACCAGCCGCGGTGATCGTCGAGATCCTCAACGAGGACGGCAGCATGGCGCGGCGTCCCGACCTGGAGATCTTCGCCCGGGAACACGGCCTGAAGATGGGGACTATCGAGGATCTCATCCGATATCGCGTGGAGAACGAACGCACGATTCGTCCGGTCGAGGAAATGCCGCTTGAGACGGAATTCGGCGAGTTCCGCTTGGTCGCCTTCGAGGAGATCTCCGGAAAGGAACTACACCTGGCGCTGGTGTGCGGCGAGGTGTCGCCGGAACGGCCCGTACTGACGCGCGTTCATATCGAGAATACGCTTTGCGATGTCCTGGCGGTCCGGGGAGAGAGCTGCGGCTGGCCCCTCAGGGATGTAATGCGCAAGGTGGCCGCGGAGGGCAGTGGCGTGATCGTACTGTTGCGCCGCCTGCCGGATGCCACCGCGTTACTGAAGGACTTTCGCAATCTGAAGTACGGGCTGGAAACCGCGCGTCAGCGTTCTTCCCGGCAGGGTCTTGCCGACCGGCGCACCCTGGGGATCGGGGCCCAGATCCTGGTCGAGTTGGGCGTGCGCAAGATGCGCGTCATGAGCGCCCCGCAACGGTTCCATGGCCTGGGTGGTTTCGGCCTGGAGATCGTCGAATACGTTCAATGACGCCACCGCCCGTGTATCACGCGCATGGGCGGCGGCGCGGGTGTAAGTCGGAAATATCGTAATCAGATTGAGGAAGGGAGATGACCGGCATTGGTACCATAGAAGGCGCACTCGTCTCAGGAGACGCGAAATACTGCATCCTGGCCTCGCGTTTCAACGGGTTCATCGTGGAGAAACTCGTAGCCGGGGCGCTGGATACACTCGGCCGTCATGGCGTGTCCGAGGCTGACGTCGAGCTGATCTACGTCCCCGGGGCCTGGGAACTCCCGCTGGCGGCAAAACGCGTGGCCGCCGCGCGCCGTGCCGACGCGGTCATCGCGCTCGGCTGTGTCATCCGGGGATCGACCCCGCATTTCGACTACGTTGCCGGGGAGTGCGCCAAGGGGTTGGCCAGGGTCTCCCTGGACCATGAACTGCCGGTGCTCCTCGGTGTGCTGACCACCGACACCATCGAGCAGGCGATCGAACGTGCGGGCACCAAGGCCGGGAACAAGGGAGTGGACGCCGCGATGGGCGCGATTGAGATGGTCAACCTGCTTCAGGAACTCAAGGGTTGACATCGGTGGCCCCCTGTCAAGCAGGCCCGTACTGGGTACGGTGGCGGAGATCCGATAGTTCGGTATGAGCGCAATCCCCAATCAATTGCGTCACCAGCGGCACTGGGCCAGAAGGCTCGCCCTGCAGGCTATTTACCAGTGGCAGGTCGGCGGCGGGGAGACCGGGGAGATCCTCGACCAATTCGCACTGGACGAGAACATGCGTCGGGCCGACGCGGATTATTTCCGTGAACTCGTGCGCGGCGTGCGCGACAATACCGCGGAACTCGATGCGGAAATCGGGAGGTATGCCGACCGCGCCGTCTCCTCGATCGATCCGGTCGAGCTGGCGCTGCTCAGGTCGGGGTGCTATGAACTCGTCCATCGTCCCGACGTGCCGTTCCGGGTGGTAATTACCGAGGCGGTATCGCTGGCGAGGAAATTCGGCGCCGAGGACGGTTACAAGTACGTCAACGCTGTTCTTGACGGCGTGGCCGAGCGGACCCGCGCCACCGAGGCCAACCCCGGCGGATGACGCAATCCCCGGGGCGGACGGGCGCGGGGAATGGGGACGACACCGGCGGTGAATTCGCGCTGATCGACCGCCATTTTCGTCGCCCTGCGTTGCGCGACGACGTACGGGTCGGCATCGGCGACGACGCGGCGGTTCTCTCCGTTGCGGCAGGCCGGCTGCTCGTGACCTGCACGGATACCCTGGTATCGGGAGTCCACTTCCCAAGCGATACGGCGCCCTTCGCCATCGGACACAAGGCCCTCGCGGTCAATCTCAGCGACCTGGCCGCCATGGGGGCGCAACCGCAATGGGCAACGGTCGCGATCACTGCGCCCTCGGCAGACGGCGCGTGGTTCGAGGACTTTGCCGCCGGCCTGCGCGATATCGCGGGTCGATACGGGTTGGACATCGTCGGCGGAGACACCACGCGCGGCCCGCTCTCGGTGACGGTTCAGGCGCTGGGGACGGTCGCCGGGGACGGTTACCTGCGACGGGGCGGCGCGCGCCCGGGCGACGGTCTGTACGTGACAGGTACACTCGGAGACGCGTGCCTGGGTCTACGCGGTGTGTTCGGAGAGATCGAACTGGACGAGGCGTCGCGCCAGTACTGCCGGTCGCGGCTGGATCTGCCGGTGCCCAGGGTGGAAACCGGGATGAGGCTTGCGGGATTCGCGAGTGCGGCGATCGATGTCTCCGATGGTCTGATCGCCGACCTGGGCCATGTGCTTCGGGAAAGTGCCGGGGTGGGGGCGGAGATCATGCTCGATGCGTTGCCGTTGTCCGAACCCGTTCGGGCCATCCTGGATGCCGGGCGACGGGAAGTCGATTGGGAGCTGCCCCTCGCCGGGGGGGACGACTACGAACTGCTGTTTACCGTGATGCCGGAAGCGGAACACGAGGTGGGGAGCAGACTCGGCGACATCGGGCACCGGGTGACGCGTATCGGGCGCATCGTCGCGCGGCCGGGAATCCGATTTCACGACGGGGAGGTCGAGCGACGAATCGAGTTGCATCCGGGATACGAGCACTTCCGATGAGCAGCGCCCAGACAATCGTCACGGCGCGTTTTGTCTTCTCGAATCCGGTACGCTTTCTCGCTTTCGGATTCGGGTCCGGACTGTCGCCGGTTGCCCCAGGTACCGCCGGCACGGTAGCGGCCGTTCCGCTGTATCTCCTGATGGCGCCACTGCCCACCGGAATCTATCTGCTGCTGACAGCTAGCGTGTTTGTGGCAGGCATACCGATCTGTGGGCGTGCGGCAAGCGACCTCGGGATTCACGACCACGGTGGCATCGTCTGGGACGAGATAGCGGGATACCTGATCACCATGGCCTTCGTACCGGGGGGGTGGCCCTGGGTGATCGCCGGGTTCCTCGCGTTTCGCCTGTTCGACGTCCTGAAGCCCTGGCCGATCGGCTGGGCCGACGCCCGGGTGTCGGGTGGTTTCGGCATCATGCTCGACGACGCTATCGCCGCGCTGTATGCAGCCCTGTTGCTGTGGCTGATCCAGGTGCTCTCGGGCAGTCTGTCGACGATATAGTATTATCCATAGGGACAAGAAATCCGGAACAGGAGTAGCGTTCAAGGCTCACCGGACGTCTCGTCGCGATAGTGCGTCCGCAGCGAAGCGAAATCGAGTTTCAGGGGGTTCTCCAAACGATGAATAACGAGACGTTCCAGATACCCAAGAAACGCAGGCCGGTTACGATCTGGATACACCCAGAAGGGCGGGTCGTAGGATCGATGTTCGTTCTCCCCCAGAGCGCCCACTCCGTCGGTGAGGAGAAACCGATTGAGGTACTGAACCATCCCGATCCGTTCCTGGTGATCGCGCTGGATGAGTCCGGAGAGATCCGCTTCTACAACAAGCGTTCGATCGTGCGGGTGATCTATCCACAGGAGTTGCCGGAACAAAGCGCGGAACTGGTGAGGCTCGCATGCAGCCTGCACATGATGGACGGCACCCGGTTGAAAGGTACGATCCAGGAGCTCCTCCCGCCGGAGAACGCACGCCTTTTCGACTACATCAACAGCAGGAGCGGCGGTGGCAGTTTTGTGAAGATCCACCTCGATGACGGGGACGTTTGCTTCGTGAATACCGCCTATATCGTTCAGGTCGCGCCGGAGGAGTGAATCTACCATGACGCCTCCCCGGCAAATCGGTGCACCATTGCCGAGCGCGATTGTATGCAATTGGCAGTCGGGTCCGCTTCTGCCCATGCGAGCCTGACGGCCGTGATGGGACTGCTCGGGGGACTGCTCGGGGGACTGCGCGCCGACCGCCTGCTGGACAAGGTCCTGGCTTCCGGGAACCTGGAATCGGCGGACAGCGCCCAGGCCATCGATCGTCTGAAGGGGCTCGGCGGGGCGGCCATACCGAAGCTTATCGCAAGGCTCGAAACCGCGCCGCGCAGCGAGTCCGAAGCGATCGTCGCGCTACTGTCGAAACTGGCGGACAACCGCCACCTGAACGCCTTCTATCCGGCGCTGGAAAGTCCGGATCCCAGAGTCGTCAACGGTGTCGTTACGGCCCTGAAAAACGCCCGCGGCATCGATTCGTCACGTTTCCTCGCGCTGTTCGACAACCCCGACATCTCCAAGCCGGCACTGCTCGGGATTCTCTCCGCCCACAGCGACGGAATCCCGGCGGAGGGCCTGCTGCGGCAGGCATCGAAGCTGGAGCACTCGGACCTGGTCATGCTGTTCCGGATCATCAAGAGTATTGCGGATCCCGCCCTGGCGCCCCATCTCGTTTCGCGCCAGAACGCCAAGGCCCCGGCGCTGCGTACTCAGATCGCGAAGTCGCTCGCCAGTTTCAACGACCCGACCGTGCAGTCGGCGCTGCGTGGGATGCTGGATGACGAGAGCCGCGCCGTGAGGTTGGCCGCCCTGGAGTCTCTCATTCAGCTGGACGCCGGTATGGACGTGGCCCAGTTGTGCGGGATGCTCAGTGATCAGGATCTGAAGATGCAGGAGAAGGTCGTCGACGCCCTGGTGAAGATGAAGGATCCCTCGACCGTGCGGCACCTGGTCGGTCCGCTTCGCGACGAGTCGGAGTATACGCGGCGAGCGGCGGTCGAGGTGTTGAACGAGCTTGCCGAGGCGGATTCCATCAAGGACCTGCTCGTGGCGATCAAGGACGAGGACTGGTGGGTGCGCAGCCGCGCGGCCGACGCCCTGGGAACGATCGGGGGACCGCGGGTGGTGGACGCGGTCGTCCACCTGATTCGCGACGACGACGAATTCATCCGGCGCATGGCCGTCGAGATCATCAATTCCACCGGAGACGAGCGGACCTACGACGCGCTCATCGACGCGCTGGGCGACAGCGATTGGTGGGTGCGAGAACGCGCCATCGACGGACTGGCGGCGCTCGGCAACGCGAAGGCCGTGCCCGTTTTGCTGAAGATGCTCGGTAAGGAGCAGTCGGACGAGAAGATGATTGGTGTCATCGTCCGCGCACTGTCGACACTCGGTGCCACAAAGGCGATAAAACCCTTGTTGGGTCTGCTGCAATCGAGCTCGGATGCCGTGCGCCGCGAGGTGCTCGAGACGCTCGCCGTGATTACCGACGAGCCGAATGCCCCGATAGTGATTCAGGAGATCGAAAGGGCCCTGCGCGACGCACCCGAGGGGATTCGGAATCAGGCCACGGGTCTGTCACGCAAGCTCGCAGCGATGTGTTCCTCGACCGATGTCTCGGCAGACGATCGGGGATCGCTGGTGACGCCTCGGGATTCATGGAGCGGACTCGGTACGGTCTCGATGGCGGGCTCGGTGACACGCGAGGCCGGAACACTGAAAAGCGGGGCCGTCGATCCCTCGGGTATGGAACCTGGCGATCTTCTCGCGGACCGTTACCGCTTCATCCGGCAGGTCGGCAAGGGTGCTTTCGGCACCGTGTATCTGATGGAAGACCAGATGGTGCGGGAGGAACTGATACTGAAGTTCCTCAATGCGCGGGTGGCTTCCGACGAGACGGTCATCAAGCGCTTCGTGCACGAGCTGCGCTTCGCGCGAAAGATCACCCATCCGAACGTGATCCGGATCTACGACCTGATCACCTTCGGGGATTCGCCGGCAATTTCGATGGAGTATTTTCCGAGTCACACGCTGGGCGCCGAGATCCGCGGTGGCAAGACGTCGGATCCGGTCCGCACGCTAAAGATCCTGCGTGACGTTTGCGAGGGGATGATGTGCGCCCACCACGCCAATGTGATTCACCGGGACCTGAAGCCGAACAACATACTGATCGATGACAACGATGTCGTGAAGATTGTGGATTTCGGTGTCGCCGCGGCCTCGCGGGACATGGAAACACGCCTGACCAAGACAGGGCTGATCATCGGGACGCCAACCTACATGTCCCCCGAACAGGTCCTCGGCAAGAAACTCGACGCGCGGGCGGACATCTACTGCCTGGGGGTTATGATGTACGAGATGCTCACCGGCGAGCCACCCTACTCGGGCGATGACAGCATGTCGATTATGTATCAGCATGTCCAGGGCAGGGCGCGGCCCCCGCAGGAAAGTAACCCGCGCGTGTCCGGCGACCTTGGCGACATCGTATTGAAGGCCATGGCGGCGAAGGTGGACCAACGATTCCAGTCGATGGAGGAACTGAAGCAGCAGGTCGACAGACAACTCGCCCTGACCAGGGCCGAATCTGGGTGAACGCGACCGATCAATGTCGCGCTGCGGGATTGCGTTACCGCAGCGTCCCAGGCGGGTGTCAGCCATGCCTCGCATAGACGCCTTTCTCAAACTCGGCCTGGAACAGGGATGTTCCGATGTCCATCTCGCCGTCGGCGTACCGCCGATGCTTCGTCTGCACGGCGAGTTGTTGCCGATCAAGTTTCGCGACCTGGGGGATGCGGAACTGGAAGGCTACATGACGGAGATCCTCACCAGTTCGCAACAGTCCCGGTTCAACAGCGGATCGGACCTGGATTTTTCGTACATGTCCGAAGGTGCGGGCCGTTTCCGGGTCAACCTGTTCAGAAAGTCCAGCGGTATCGGAGCGGTGCTGCGGTACATTCCCTCTGAAATCCCGGGCATCGCCGCGCTGGGCCTTCCGGATGCGGTTCGGACGGTCACGGGTTATAACCACGGGCTGGTTCTGATCACCGGTTCGACCGGAACCGGCAAGTCCACGACGCTGGCGGCCATCATCGACGACCTGAACACTACGCGACAGAGCAATATCATCACTCTCGAGGACCCGGTGGAATTCATTCACCACAGCAAGCGCTCGCAGGTCATACAACGCGAGTTGGGGACCCATGTGCGTACCTTTTCCGACGGTCTGCGCTCGGCATTGCGCGAGGACCCCGATATCATTCTCGTCGGGGAGATGCGGGACCCCGAGACGATCGGCATGGCGATGTTGGCGGCGGAAACCGGCCATCTGGTGCTCGGTACCCTGCATACGACCTCGGCGGTCAAGTCGATCGACCGCATGCTGGACGCCTTGCCGGCCGAGCAGCGTGTGCAGGGCAAGGCATTCCTGTCGCAGAGCCTGCGGGCGGTGGTCACGCAGACGCTGGTCCGTACCTTCGACGGGCGTGGCCGCAAGGCCATCGTCGAGATCATGTTCTCGACCCCCGCGATCGCAAATCTCCTGATGAGCGACAAGACGTTTCAGATTCCCAACCAGATCCAGACCGGTCGGTCGCGGGGAATGCAGTTGATGGACCAGGCGTTGCTGGATGCCGTTCAAACCAAACAGGTTGACCCCGATGACGCATACCTGCACGCGGTCGATAAGAAATCCTTCCAGCGGTTCGTCACGGATCCCAATCTGTTACCCAAGATCGATCTCGCCGGTGGGTGAGGGACGGCCCGGCCCGGACACACGATGACCAGACTGGACGCACTGCTGGATTTCATGGTCGCACAGGGCGGATCCGATCTGCACCTGATCGCGGGCGATCCGCCGCGCATGCGCCATTATGGTGAGCTTGCCAGGATGGGAGACGAGATCGTGTCCCGCCAGGACGCGGAGGACAATCTCTACGGGATCCTTTCGCCGAGAATCCGGGAAGTCTTCGAGACCTGGGACAACGCCGACTTCACCTATGCCAGGGATGACGAGTCCCGCTTCCGCGTCAACATGTTTCGCCATCTCGGCGGCGTCGGGGCGGTGTTCCGCTACGTTCCCGCCGCCGCGTACACGCTGGAAGAACTCGAAATGCCGTCGATTGTGCACAACCTTTGCATGCAGCGGCGCGGCATGATTCTGGTGACTGGAAAGACGGGCTCGGGCAAGTCCACCACGCTCGCGGCAATGGTGAATGCCATCAACGAGCGGGTACGAGGCCACATACTCACCATCGAGGATCCGATCGAGTTCGTCCATTCGCGAAAGAAGTGCCTGATCAGTCAGCGCGAGGTGGGTGAACACACTTCGGGATTCGCGGAAGCCCTGAAATCGGCCCTGCGTGAGGACCCCGACATCATCCTGGTGGGTGAAATGCGCGATCTGGAGACCGTGAGCCTCGCGGTCACGGCGGCGGAGACCGGGATTCTCATTCTCGGGACCCTGCACACCAACAGCGCGGCGGCATCCATCGACCGGATTATCAACACCTTCCCGGGGGACAAACAATCCCATGTGAGAACGATGCTGTCGACTTCGCTGCGGGGTGTGATCGCCCAGCAACTACTCAAACGCGAGGACAGGCAAGGCATGGCGGCCGCGGTGGAGATCATGGTCAACACGCCGGCCGTGGCAAACACGATTCGCGAAGGAAAGCTGGATCAACTGGAAAATGCCATCCAGGGAGGTGCGTTGATGGGGATGCAGAGCATGGACAACGCCCTGCGGGGGTTGCTGGACCGCAATGTGATCAGTGGCAAGACGGCGTACGCCGCGGCGCAGGTCAAGGCGCAGTTCGAAAGGTATGTCGGGGCGGGCGGAGGGGGGTTGTGACACCTTCCAGGCTCGCGCCGGAGGGATACCGCCGGCTGCGGCGCGGATGGCTTGCCGCGTCGATGATCATGCTGGCTGGCGCCGGGCACCAGGCGTGCGCGGTCGACGATATCCTGGTCATGGGCCTGTTCGAGGGCAAGGCCGTGGTCGTGATCGACGGGAAGCGGCGGGTCCTGTCCAACGGGGAGACGAGCCCCGAGGGGGTCACCCTGATCCGGGCGAACCCGGACGAGGCCGTGCTGGAGATCGGAGGCAGGCAGGCCGTCTATTCGCTCGGGTCCCGGGTACATTCCAATTTCGCGCCGCGCGAGGCCCCGAGTGTGACGGTGCCGAGGGGAGCCGACGGTCTGTATGCGGTGTCTGGATCGATCAACGGGCACAGCACGCGTTTCCTGGTCGATACCGGCGCTTCCGCGGTGGCTCTGAGCGAGACGGATGCCAGGCGCATGCGCCTGGACTACAAGCGGACCGGGGAGCGAGTGCGCGTGGAGACGGCCTCCGGTCCGACGATCGCGTACCGGGTCCGGCTCGCCAGGGTGACCGTCGGAGGTGTGATGCAAAGGAATGTCGAGGCCTACGTCATGCCGGGAAACGAGCCCGAGCGGATCCTGCTCGGGATGTCGTTTCTGAACCGGTTCAAGATCCGCAACGACGGCCGGGTCCTTTACCTCGAACTGAAGTACTGACTCTCGACACCCGACAGGCTCCTAGTGCGCCCCTTTTCGGGCGATCGGTCGAATCCCATGCAGCGTAGCGGGGGACTGCCGGGCGGCGGCCGCCAGGCTATGAATAATAGTCCATTGCTTGCCGTATTCTGGCAATATCAGGGAGAGGCACGGGCACTTCATATTACCTGGTGCTGTGCGGTCACCGTCAGGGTGGCGTATCGAACCCGGCGGTCTTTCGGGTGGAGCCAAGGGCAGCAGATGACGGGAACGGTCAGATCATGCGCGGTCCTGTTCGCCGATATCGCAGGCAGTACGCGTCTGTACGAGGAATTCGGCGACTCGCGCGCCCAGGACATGGTGACCGGTTGTCTGTTGAGGCTCACCGAGACCTGCGTCCGCCACCACGGGAAGGTGGTCAAGACCGTCGGCGATGAGATCATGTGCTGGTTCCCCACGGCGGACGATGCGGTGAATTCCGCGCAGGAGATGCACGACCTGCTGAGGGCGCGGGAGCAGATCGACCCGCAGACCCCGTCGGTCCGGATAGGCCTGCACTTCGGCGAGGCCATCTTCGAGCGCAACGATATCTTCGGTGATGCGGTGAATCTGGCGGCGCGCATGACCGCGGTCGCCAAGGCGCGGCAAATCATCACGACCGAATCCACGGTGGACAGGCTGTCGGCCCCGCTCTCCGCCAATACTCGGTTGTTCGACCGTGCGACGGTGCCCGGCAGGCAGGGTGAGGTCACGATGTACGAGGTCCTTTGGGAGGGCGAGGACGCCACCCATATCATCAGCCGTGTGTCACTGATTGGCAGCGAAACGATGCAATTCCTCAGGGTGTCATGCGGTGATTCGGAGGAACTCATCGGGCCCGATACCCTGGAATTCACCATCGGGCGCGGGGCCCAGCGCAACCTGGTCGTCCCCTCAGAACTTGCCTCGCGTCTCCATGGCCGCATCGAGTTTCGACGCGGCAAGTATGTATACGTCGATCTGAGCACCAACGGGACCTTCATCCGTAGCCAGGACGGGCAGGAGACCTACCTGCGCCGGGAGGAGATGCCGCTGTGGGGTAGCGGATTCATCAGCCTCGGACGTTCGGTGACCGAAGGAGACCCTAACCTCATCCGGTTTTCCTGCGAGTAGGGCACGCTTCGGGAGGCGGGCGATGCTCCCGGCGACGAATCGCTTCCCATCTCCAAACGGCCCCCCTTCGATCCAGTGTTGTACACGGCCGTGCTCTGGTACCATCGGCGCGTTTCTCAATCTACCCTGCGAAGCCCCGGGATATGAAGGTACGCACGCGATTCGCCCCCAGCCCAACCGGATATCTTCATATCGGCGGTGTCAGAACCGCTCTGTTTTCCTGGCTCTATGCCAGGCGAATGGGGGGTGAATTCATCCTGCGAATTGAGGACACCGATCGCGAACGTTCCACCGAGGCTTCTATCGACGCGATTCTTCAGGGCATGGAGTGGTTGGGACTGGACTACGACGAGGGCCCATTCTACCAGACGCAGAGGATGGCACGTTACCAGGAGGTCATCACCCGGTTGCTGGACGAGGGCAAGGCGTACTACTGTTACTGTACGCGGGAGGAACTCGACGCCCTGCGCGAGGAGCAGCTTAAAAAAAAGCTGAAGCCACGCTACGATGGCCATTACCGCGACTATTCGGGGCCGCCGAGGAAAGGTGTGGAGCCGGTCGTCCGGTTCAGGAATCCGCTTTCGGGGACCGTGGTCGTCGACGACATCGTGCGTGGTAAGGTCGCGTTCAACAACGAGGAACTCGACGACCTGGTCATCGCCAGGGCCGACGGGGCGCCGACCTACAACTTCGCCGTTGTCGTGGACGACATGGACATGGAACTGACCCACGTCATTCGGGGCGACGACCACCTGAACAACACCCCGCGCCAGATCAATATCTTCCGCGCGCTGGGCGTCGAACCGCCGCGTTACGCCCACATTCCGATGATCCTCGGGGAGGACGGGAAGAAGCTCTCCAAGCGACATGGCGCGGTCAGTGTCATGCAGTATCGCGACGATGGCTATCTGCCGGATGCGCTGGTCAACTATCTCGTGCGCCTCGGCTGGTCGCACGGCGACCAGGAAATCTTTTCGAGGGAAGAGATGATCGCCCTGTTCGACGTAGAGGACATCAACCAGTCGGCTGCCGCGTTCAACACGGAAAAACTGCTATGGTTGAACCAGCACTATCTCAGGTCTGCCCACTACGAGGACTGTGTGGAGATGCTCGACCACCAGTTCACCCGGCAGGGAATCTCGACGGACAACGGTCCGGATCGCAAGACGCTGTTCGATGTCCAGAAGGAAAGGACCCGGACACTGGAGGAACTGGTCGCACAGAGCCGGTATTTCTACGAGGACTTCGACGACTACGACGCCAGTGCGGCCAAGAAGCAGTTGCGACCCATTGCAATGGAGGCGATGCGGACACTTCGCGAACGCCTTGCCGAGGTTTCCGACTGGCGAGCCGAGACCTTGCATGAGGTCGTGAAGGATGTCGCCGAATCCCTGGACCTGAAACTCGGCAAGGTCGCGCAACCATTGAGGGTGGCCGTGTCGGGCGGTCCGGTATCGCCGTCCATCGACGCGACGCTGGAACTGCTCGGCAGGGACAGTTCCCTGGCGCGCATCGATCGGGCGATCCGGTATATCGAGGCGCGCGCTGCCGGGCAGGAGGCGCCGGCTTGACACTCCATCGGCGCGTATCGTAGATTGGGTGACTTACCTCGGGGGCTATAGCTCAGCTGGGAGAGCGCTACACTGGCAGTGTAGAGGTCGGCGGTTCGATCCCGCCTAGCTCCACCAATAGATACTTTCAGGAACTCCACTAAACACCGCAAAAACCCATAAGCCTGCAATCCTGCAGGCTTTTTGTTGCTCGCTACTCCAAGCTGGTGTATACAGATCCACGGATGCCCCATCAATTTTGGTGGTAGATTCTGGCCGATCTACCATCATTTTTGAAATCTACCAACATCCCAGTAGCGGAATCTATCAACATCGAGGAGGCGGGAATGGCACGGAGAACAGATGCCCTCAACGTGGCCGGCATCAATGCGCTGAAACCCCGGTCGAAGGACTACAAGGTCAGCGATGGTCGCGGACTTTATCTGCTGGTAACGGCTGCGGGCGGGAAGTTGTGGCGCTTCAATTATCGATTCGCCGCCAAGCAGAAACAGATTACCCTCGGAAAGTATCCGGACGTGAGTCTCAAGAGCGCCCGGGATCGGCGGGACAAGGCGCGCGTCCTGATTGCCGACGGCGTTGACCCGATCGCCGCAAAGAACGCGCGCAAGACGGCGGCACATGTCCTCGACGAAAACAGTTTCGAGGTCATAGCCCGCGAGTGGTACCAGAAGCAAAAGACAGCATGGACCGATTCGCACAGCTCACGGATCATCCGGCGGCTTGAGCGCGACGTGTTCCCCTGGTTGGGCAAGCAGCCCGTCAAGAAAGTCGAGGCCCCGGAAATTCTGTCCGTAGTGCGCCGTATCGAGGAGCGCGGTAGCGTGGAAACGGCGCATCGGGCATTGCGGGACATCTCGTCCGTATTCCGGTACGCCATCGCCACGGCACGCCACACACGGAATCCGGCGGTCGATCTACGCGGGGCGCTGCCGCCCGTGAAGAAGGGTCATTTCCCAGCGCTCACCGAACCCAAAGAGGTGGGGGCGTTGCTTCGCGTCATCGATGGGTATCAGGGTGACTTCGTGACCCGCTGCGCCCTGAATCTCTCGCCCCTGGTTTTCCTCCGCCCAGGAGAGCTACGGCGCGGCGAATGGTGCGAGATCGACCTGTCCCATTCCGAATGGCGCATTCCAAGCGAGAAGATGAAGGGCAAGGCGGATCACATTGTGCCGCTGTCCCGCCAGGCCGCGGCGATCCTCGAGGAGCTGTGCGAACTGACCGGTAACGGGCGGTACCTTTTCCCGAACGCCCGACACCGCGATAGACCCATGAGCGAAAATGCCGTGCTGGCAGCGCTACGGGCCCTTGGATACGACAAGACGCGCATGGTCCCTCACGGATTTAGAGCTATGGCCCGCACATTGATGGACGAGGTGCTGCACGAACGGCCCGAGCTGATCGAACACCAATTGGCCCACCAGGTCCGCGATCCGCTCGGCCGAGCCTACAACAGGACGAGCCACCTACCCGAGCGCAGGGCGATGATGCAACGGTGGGCCAACTACCTGGACACGCTGCGCGCCGGCGCGGACGTCGTGCCAATCTCTACCAGGGTAACGAAGTGACCGCGCGGGTCTTACCCGTATAATCGAACCCGCCGGGGCTAGGGTAGCTCCCGACCATCCGCTCCCTTGGCGGATCGCCCCGGTGCTTCTAAAGGGATCGCACTTGCGAGGGGGGGTGCGCGATGCCGACCGTCGAGGACCTGCTACAGGACGCCACGAACCGGGTTGCCAGTCTTTCCGATTCCGATATAGCCGCGCTGCGCCGATGCGGACGGGCGCAGGCCCTGCCGCTTTGGAAGGCGGTCCATGTAGTGCTGAATATTCCTCCTCCTGATGGGATAGACCTGAACAATGAAGACGAATTTGATGACAATTCCAAGCGCGCGTTCTGTCTGCAGCATGGTTTTCCTAAAGCTGGTGAGGACATGTTACTTGTTCGTCAACATCTACTCGACGAGAACACGCCTGAGATAGGTCCGTATCAGATAAAGGGGCTTTATTACCAAGACGTTAACGCGCGGCAAACTTTTACCGCTTCGGAGGTGAAAACCTGGTGCACGAATTACGGCCATAGCCCGGTGGCCTACGGCGACGCTACCCGCGACCCCATCACGGCGGATATGCCTTTCATGAACCCGACCAACCCCAACTATGCGCCTGAGCTGGCGGCGGCCGTCGATGTGTGGTTGAAACTGTTCCGGGGCGTGGAGGATCGAAAGACCGTCAACATGACATACCATGTTCACAAACTGCACCCGGAACTCGGATCGCGGGGTACGAAGCGCATCGTCACCATCCTTAGGCAGAACGAAAGAAAAAAATAAAAATTAGGGTGTCCCGTCGAAACCCGTCTGTGGCGCGGGTTCTGGCCAAATCCACCCCATCTGGTACCCCTTTGCGCCTAATCTGGGACGCTACCGCACGCCGCGCGGATGATGTCTCCTATCGTCTCCACGTTACATCACGGAGAGCGCAGGACATGTCACACAAGGCCGAGGCGAAGAAACCCGCATTATTGAGGCTGTGCCAGATCATCCCTGATCGTATCCCGGTCAGCCCGTCCAACTGGTACTCCGGGGTGAAGTCGGGTCGATACCCGCCGGGAATCCAATTGGGGCCGAGGACGACTGCGTATCGCGAAGACCAGATAGACCGGCTGGTCCGAACCGGCGACTGGCGCACAAAAGAGGAACGCGCGGCACAGGAGGAGGGTTGAGCGGGGCGGGGGGACCCCCGGCCGGACGGGGCCGGGGGTGACACCTAATCGAATCGAGCGGATATCCAGCACTCACGATAGAGACCGGACAGATAGTATATCCCGTGCCAATCCTGCTCACAGCACGGGCCGCCAGGGCCGCACACGATACACCCCGCCCGACTACCCCGCCATCGACGCGTACGCGCTGGCGGTGCTGCCGGCGCTCCTCGCGCGGTGGCTGCCGGACGGGCGTCGGCAGGGAAACGAGTGGGTGGCCCGAAACCCTCGTCGCGACGACCGCCGACCAGGGTCGTTTAGCGTAAATGTTGTCACCGGGCGCTGGGCGGACTTTGCCAACGGGGATCGCGGCGGCGACCCCATCTCGCTGGCTGCTTACCTGCATGATATATCTCAGTCCGACGCCGCGCGCAAGCTGACGGACATGCTGGGGGTACGGTGATGAACGACCCGCATCCTTTCGATCCGCTGTGCGAATCCGAGCGGCGGGCGCCTGGCAAAAACCTGCTCAAGAAATGGATCCCGATCACTCCGGTCCCGGCCGACGCGCCGAAGCCCAAGTCGCGTCACTCCAAGCTGGGGGCGCCCTGCCGGATATGGGCCTACCGTGACGCGGACGGCGCGGTACTGACCCTCGTATACCGGTTCGAGGCGCGAAACGGCGCGGGCAAGCAAACCCGGCCGCTGTCCTACTGTCGCCACGGCGAGACGGATAAAACTGCCTGGCAGTGGAAGGCGCTACCCGCACCCCGTCCGCTGTACGCGCTGAACCGGCTGGCCGCACATCCCGATGCGACGGTCATCGTAACCGAAGGGGAAAAGGCCGCCGATGCCTGTCAGGAACTATTTCCTCTCCATGTAGCAACTACGCCACCGAACGGCGCGCAGTCTCCTCAGCACGCCGACTGGTCGCCACTGGTCAAACGCACGATATGGATCTGGCCGGATCATGACAAGGCCGGACAGGGCTACGCGAGAGCGGTGGTCCGGCTCGTGTTCGAAGCGGGCGCTGCTCGAGTCGCGGTGATCGACCCGGACGGGTTCCGCCGGCTGCCGGAAGGGACCGAGCGTGAAACGCTCCCCGAGAAATGGGACGCGGCGGACGCGCACGAGGAGGGGTTCGCCGTCGAGGCCGCGGCGCGGATCGCGGCGGGACCTGGGTTCCTCGTCGAGGCGGCGCAGCAGGTCGAGTTCCCCGAACTTGATGCGAGGCCGTGCTACGTCGTGTTGGATGCGGCCACAGAGTTACGCGGACGCCAGTACCCGGCGGGTGTGTATTACTGCGCGATGGAGCATCACGAAGACGGACAGCACCCGGTCCAGACGTGGATCTGCTCTCCGGTCCATATTGACGCGCTGACTTTCGACCACCAAGAGAACAACTTCGGGAGGCTGCTTCGGTTTCTGAACCCGCTCGGACGGTGGCGGGAATGGGGGATGCCGATGGAGCTGCTACGCGCCGATGGCGCGGAACTTCGCGGCGAGTTGCTGGCCATGGGTGTCGAGCTCGAACCGCAACAGGCGCGGCGCATGCTCCCAGCCTACCTCCAGCATGTGCATCCGACCCGGCATGTCCACTGCGCCCTGCAGACCGGGTGGTGTAACGGGTCGTTCGTGCTGCCAGATGTGGTGATCGGGCCGGACGCGGCTGATGTCATCTATCAGAGCGGTGTACGTCAGCACGACGCGTACACGGTAGCCGGCACGCTGGACGGTTGGCGTGACGAGATCGCCGCGCGCGCGGTGGGGTAACCCCGTGCTGTTGGTGGCGATCTCGGCCGGGTTCGGCGGGCCGCTGCTGGCGCGGTGTCACGGCGAGAGCGGCGGGATACACCTCGTCGGCGACAGCGCAACGGGCAAGACGACCGCAGTCGTAGCGGCATGCTCGGTATGGGGGTCAAAAGAATACATGCGTAGCTGGAACGCAACCGCAAACGGCCTGATTGCCGCGGCCGGCGATTCATAATGATTGCTTGCTGGCGCTGGATGAGATCGGGCAGGTAGACGATCCGCGAGACGTGGGGAAAGTCGTCTACGCAATAGCCAACGGAATAGCCAACGGAATAGGTAAACAACGGGCGGACCGGGGCGGAGCGGCGCGCCGCGTCGACCGGTGGCGGTGCGTCGCCGTCTCGAGCGGCGAACACACAATCGAGACCGCCATCCACGAGGCGGGCGGCCGGATCAAGGCGGGACAGGCCGTCCGGCTGCTGGACGTACCCGCACGCGGACGGTATGGCGCATGGGACGATCTGCACGGCGCGGCCAGCGGATCTGCATTCAGCGACGCACTCAAACGCGCGGCGCTCCTGCACCACGGACATGCCGGGCGCGTCTACCTGGACCGGCTGACCCGTGACCCGCGCGACTTCTGCGCGATGCTCGACGAGATCCAGGCGACTTGGCCGGACCCGCCCGAGCACGGGCAGGAAAAGCGGGCGCTCGCCCGGTTCGTTTTGGTCGGACTGGCTGTGGAGGTGGCGATGGAGTATGGACTGACGGGGTGGCCTACGGGCGCGGCGGGGGAGGCGGCGCGCATCGCCTACGAGGCGTGGCGATCATACCGCGCCTCAGGGACGGGGCGGACCCCCGACGAGCATCAGCGAATCTTGCAGGCCGTGGCCGACTTTATCGATCGGCATGGGGATAGCCGATTTTCTGATGCTGATGCGACCCACCCGGGAAAGACCATCGACCGGGCAGGCTGGTGGCGGGACGACCCTGCCGAGGGTCGGTGCTACCTGTTTACTAGCGATGGGATGCGCACGGCGCTGAAAGGTTTCGACTTCAAGCGCGGCCTGACGGCGCTACAGGCTGCCGGGGCGCTGCCGGAGGCGGGAGGCGATGGACGGCGCGCGCATCAATTACGGATCGACGGCATGAAACGCAAACTTTATCCTATCGACCCTGACGCACTTTTGTAGTCATAAAATCGAGGGGGTACAGGGGGTACAGGGGGGTACAGCCAGTAATGACGCGGGTTTTGGCGTACCCTCGCACGATGTGGGCCGGGGTACAGGGGGTACATTCGCGAGCGGAGCTGTACCCCCGGACCCCCACGGTGGTACAGCCGGGGGTACAGATTATGATAATGAAATCAATGCTGTACCCCCTGTACCCCCCGATAACAACAATGTCGGAGGCGCGCAGGAGGGCTCGGACGAGGACGCGGAATACTTCTGATGGCCGGTGCGCTCGCGACTGTGATGGACGCCGGGCTATCCGCCAGGATGGACGAGGGGCGGTTGCGGGGCGTGCCCGTGAACCTGGTCAACTGGAAACCGGCCTCGCCAGAGCCCGCGGGAGCGGCTAGTTAGCTTTCTTATCCCACATATCCCGCTAACTCCGCTTTTTCTCCGGCGCTGACGGTTCCGGTTTCGGTGCCGGCCGGTCGGCATCGACGATCGTCGGGTTTGTGTCCTGCGGTCGGGCCCATGGCGGGGGAGCGTCCCAGTTGATCCTTTCGGCGTTGAGCACGATCGCCGCGGCGCGGTCGTAGCACAACAGGTCAAGGGCTTCGTTACCGCCCTTGCGTCCCATCATCGCCCACCCTTTCGGGGTACGAACCTCCCGGCTTA
>JAJDOJ010000179.1 GCA_022340215.1 Gammaproteobacteria bacterium | reverse complement strand
GGGCCAATCCCGTGCCGTGCGTACCATGCGGGCGCGAACGGGATTGAGAACGAGGTAGCGAGACAACTCCAACAGATAAGCGTCTTTTTGTACCAAGATGGCCTTGTATCGGCCTTGATAGACGTGTTCTACCCGATTATGGGTCCGGTTGAATCGCTGGGTATAGACGCCGTTCAGTTGACGCATGCCTTTGGCGAGGTTGCCGTCGGGAATTTCGACGAGGAGGTGCCAGTGGTTCCCCATTTGACAGTAGGCATGGACAATTCAGTTGAAGCGCTCGCAAACTTGCTCCAGGATCTCCAACCAAAGTTTCCGATCGTCATCGCCCAAGAATTATGTCGTCTCGCCCGTCCCCACGGGAAGTGACGTGGTAAAGCGCTCCGGCAAACTCTACACATAGCGGTCTTGCCATGGAGGCAGTCTACTTGAGCCACAGTCACGTGACAAGACCTGACCCCATGACCCGCGTGTCGCCTTGAGTTTGAATGGCAGCGTAACAAACCGCTCGCGGAGAATTCGGAGAAACCGCACCGGCAAATGGATTCCAGCGGTACCGACCTCTAAGGCCTATGGTGAGTGAAGTCTGAGAGAATCCCTGACAGGCTCATTGGTTTGTTTGCCCGCAGGAATCCCCGGACGTGGAAATTAATGAAGTCCGCCAATCCGCTCGTCAATAAAGTTAGCGACTTACGACAGTCAGTGGGCCCTTGAGCGGGGACGATTCAGTAGCCGAATAAATAACCGTATTGGGATACGACGCTTTCAGGGCCTCGACGATGTAGAGTCTTCTCTCTGTCGGTGAGTCAACCAGAATCAGAATACGACCGGAGATAATGGCGCCTCTCAAGGCCTCGATGTCTTCGTTGGGTATGTCTTTGGCAATAAGTCCCGAGACAATGGCCGCAAACCCGGCGCCCGCGGCTGAGGTCGCGAGTACGGCGCTTCCTGCCAGGACCAGTCCCGCCGGTGGAAGTGTTACAGCCAGCAGGCTGCCGATCAGTCCGGCAACACCTCCGACCAACAGGCCGTGTTCGATCCCGCTGGCGAGCTGTGTTGTTTTCCAGACCGACGCTTCGGGCAGATCCCCGAGCGGCGCTGAGGATGCGGCAACGATTCCAAGTTGATCATCGTCGATGGCCGCTACGTCTTTGAGTGTGCCGACGGTACGCCGTGCCGCGTCTAGATCGGGCACAAGAAAGTAGAGACGTTCCTTACCCCTGTCAACCGTCATGTCCGGCACCATGAAACTTTCCCAAACCTTCCCTCGCTTTCAGCGCGCAAACGCTCCATTTTCCCGCCATGGCGGCCAGCGTCGGCCATGCAAGAACATCAAAGCAGCTGAAGCCTGCCTGCGATAAGATCGAACTCAATCCCGCGTTTCACCATGAAGTTCGTTCATTCAAGTTCCCCGAAACGGGGGCTTGCCGCGTCAGCGAACCGGTCCCGGTCTCCTTCGCTCCCGTTCCGAACCATCATAATACACCTGTCGTTATTGTTCGAATACCAGGGCATCCGGCTCTACACCCAATTCCTGCAGAGCACCATTGACTACCTCCATGAAACCCGGCGGGCCGCATACATAAAATTGCTGGTCCAGATCCTTGATGTGCGCCGTCAGAAACTCCTTGTCGATTCTGAGTTGCTTGTATCCCGGTGCCTGGGATTCTGTGCAGGTCAGAACGAGCTTGTTGCCGAAGACGTGCCGCAGTTCTTTCTCGTAGATGATGTCGGCGGGTCTCCGGTTCGAAAAGATCAAACCCTGGCTGGATAGTTTCCCTTTTCTGGCCAGATCCCGGACGATCGCTATGAAGGGCGTGATTCCGGCACCGCCGGCAATGAAAACGCCTGGACCTTTGTATTGAATGGTGCCGAACGCCTCGGACATCAACAGGTTCGCACCCGGTCGCAGTTCGTGCAGAGCCTGTGTAACGCCATTGTGTGCCGGATAAGCCTTGATGGTAAATTCGAGGACGAGATCCTCGTTCAGCGACGTCGGCGTGAATGGGCGTCCTTGCTCCCTCAATTGCGGCGTATCTATCGCGAGCTCGACTCCCTGCCCCGGTTCGAAGCGGAAGTTATCCGGTCGCGTAACGATAATACGCCTGACGTCGTGAGTGACGAACTCGCTCATCAGCAGCTTGACTTCGAAATCCATGTTTCCGTTCCCCTGTCACGATTCATCGACCCAAATAGTTTTTGCATAGACAAATTCACGAATCCCGAGCCGGGACGGCTCGCGCCCGTATCTCGAGTCATTGATACCGACAAAAGGGACCCGTGGATCACTCTACCAGTCCATGGACAAAGACGCATCCCACTCGATCCGTTGTATATTGTGGGTGGGAATCCCACCGCGTCAACCGGGCAAGGGCTGAGATATTCCGTTCCATCAAGAACCCCCCAAACCCGCTGCCTGAGGCGATTACCGTCAACTGACAGTCCATCCTGTTTGTCTTTTCGTCCGTCCTCCGTGTTGCGACAACCGTTCCATCGTTCGACGATGCGCCTGTTGTCGCGCCTTGATGACGAACGAACATCCGGCGCGATCTGGTATGTCATTTTCCGGCAATCGCCTGAAACAACTCACCGACTACACCCGTACAGGCTCGCAGGTCTCTCAGGTCCTCTTCCCGGTCGCGCAGATATTCGTTGTCGGCCTCACGAAGGATCTGCGCGAGCGCGTCGATGGCTGCCGTCACGGCCGATTCGACGCAGACCAGGCCGTTGCGGACGGCGTGCTCGCGGGCGATTTCCTCAACTGCGAATTCGGCGATCCGGCACGTTGGCCGCGCCCTGTCCCCAGAGCAGGGCGCGGCCCTGCGCGTACCCGGGGATACGGGTTTCCCTCGCGGGCGGCGGTGGGTTACCGGTGGTGATCTTGTCTGGCGCATGCGACGGACGGACCCGGTACCGCACCGCGCCAGGTCCGCCCGTCGCAAAGCGATAGGCCGCTAGTCGACGCGCACCTCGATCTTACGGGGGCGAACCTCCGCTCGTTTGGGGATACGCAGGATCAGCACGCCGTCTCTCAGACTGGCGTCGATGCCTTCGGTCTCCAGTTCACGGCTCAATGCGAAGGTCCGGCTGTAGCGCGTCGCGTGCACGTCGGCGTAGAGGGCCTCCATCCCCTCGCGCATGGTGAACTGGACGTCGCCTTCGATGAGCAGCGAGTCGTTGTCCACCTGGATCTGCAGTCGATCCTTCGACACGCCGGGCAGGTCCGCCTCCAGGGTGATGCCGTCCGCGTCCTCGAAGATGTTCACCGGCGGGCGCAATGTCTGGACGTTCTCAGGCTTCTTCTCTACCTGTCCGGATTCGCGGGTCGTCATGTCGGTTTCGTCACTCATGGTCTGTATTCCTCCTCACTACTTGACTTCGATCTGCCGCGGCCAAGAGGTCTCGCGTCGCTGAATAGCGACGTGCAGGATCCCGTCGACATACCGGGCTTCGACCCTGTCGGGATCTACATCCTCCGGTAGCGAAATCGTCCGCCGGAAGGGGCCGCTGAACCGCTCCCGCCGATAATATTGGGCGCTATCGGGCATATCTACCGTGCGTTCGCCGGCGATGGTAAGCAGGTTCTGTTGCAGGGAGATGTCCAGTGTCTTCGGATCGAGACCCGCGGCAAAGAGATACACATCCACACCTTCGGACGTCACACCGACGTTGATGGGCGGGTAGCTGCCGCGCGCAACGGAGCGGATGCCGGTCGGTGAGGTCCGCCCGCCGAATATCTCCTCCAGGTCCTGCTGCATTCGCCTGAGGTCACTGAAAAGGCCACCTTCGAGGCCGGTGAGGTTTTCGAACATCTTCATACCCCCTGTGACTGTGAGGCGGGCCGCGGCCCGCGTTGAGTTGCATTGCGCGTACCTGTCGACCCCGGTCCTGCGGACCGGTATGGCCGATCCCATTGGCACTCGACGAAAAAGAGCGCAAGTTAATCTAGGAATTATTTCCCGCCTGTCAAGGACTGACCAGGATGTGTCGCGGAATCGCCAGAGCACCTGGCTGCCAGACTCCCGGTTCCCGAGACCGGACTCGTAACCGGTGATTCACGCGCTGGTGGTCAGACCCTCAGCGAGTACGGTGCCCTGGAAACTTGCCCGGGCAGAGGATGTCATAAAGCTCAATCATCTGGGTTTCTCCCCTTCCCGATCCGGAGATCGACGTGAAAGGATCCGCTATCTATCTGGCACTTGCCTTCCTTGCCGGGACGCTCTTCGGTTCGCTGGCACTGGGCGGACGGGGCCCCGTGCAGGGAGAGCCGGATCCGTCCGGCGGGGCGCCGGAACCCTCAGGCCCGGCTCCGGTTTCCGCGATCGAATGGATCCCGAACGACGCAGCCATCGAGGCTCCGGACGTGCGGCAGGTGAAGACAGGGGATGACTTCCAGACCGAACGGATCCGATCGTTGCGCAGTGAAGTCGATGCCATGCGGGCGCGCATCGCGTCGCTCGAGAACCGGTTTGCCGATCTGCACGCCGCGGATGCGTCATCGTGGAACGAGCAGACCCATGACGGAGTCGATGACGATCAAGAGGCGAATTCGGATGCAGACGGTCCGACCGTGGCTGGACTGATCGATGCCGGCGTGAGTCCGGATACGGCGGGCGAGATCGTCCGCCGGCAGGACGAGCGCGAGATGAGGCGCCTGGAGTTGCGCGACCGGGCCGCGCGGGAAGGATCCCTCGGGACCGAGCGGTTCTTCGATGAGTTGCGTGAGCTGAATGCCGACACGCCAAGTCTGCGACAGGAGATCGGCGAATCCGGTTACGATCGATATCTTTTCTCCGCGGGACAGGACAATCGGGTCTCGGTCACCTCGGTGATTGCCGGCTCCCCGGCGGAGCAGGCAGGGATCCGGCCCGGTGATGTCATCCTGAGTTATGACGGGTCCCGCATCTTCGACTTT
>JAJDOJ010000178.1 GCA_022340215.1 Gammaproteobacteria bacterium | reverse complement strand
CTTAACACACGCAATCCTTTGCTCAGGTAATGGAGAACAGGTAGACCACAGCCCTTGGCGGTCATGGGGGTCAGGTCTCGCATTATAACATTCGCCTGCGAATCGCCCGCCCCACCGTGCCGGGTGCAGACCGAAATAATCGACAATCTCGCGGTAGCTGTAGGCGCCAGTGGCATAAGCCGCAACAATGGCGGCATTGCGCTCGCGGTACTCGGCGGCTATCGACTCCAGCGGTGGCGCGGGCCTTCTGCGCTGGGCCCTTGGGATATTCAACTGATCTGTCTGCACCGGGACCTTTTTCTGCATCTTCGCGACGAACGTGTCGTCTCCGAGATAGATCTGTTGGCGTAGTCCTGACCAGACACTTGCCCCACCTTCGGCAACGAATTTCCTGTAACGTCGCCGTGCCTCGTTGCGACGCCTGCCGATTTGGGCAAGCAGCCCATCGGTCGCCAGCCAGCCCGGAACCGGCGCATCGCCGACCATCGCTCGGTAGCTGCTCCAGGGCCAATCCCCGGGATGTTCAACCATGCCCGCCCTGACCGGGTTCAGTACCACGTACCGTGCGAGTTAGCTGTCCTTGTCCACCAGGATCGCCCTGTAGCGCCCCTGAAACAAATGCCCCACCCGTCGGTGCCGTCGATTCGAAGCCTGGGTGTAGACCCCGTTGAGCTGTCGCATACCCTTCGAGAGATTACCGTCCGGGGTCTCCACCACCAAATGGTAGTGGTTCGTCATCTGGCAATAGGCGTGACAGAGCCAGTTGAACCGCTCGACCACCTCCGCCAGCGTGCGAAGAAACACCTCGCGATCTTCGTCGTCTTCATAGACCGCCTCTTGCCGATTCCCCCCGGGACGTGACGTGGTACAGGGCGCCGGCGAATTCAATGCGCAACGGTCTGGCCATGCGCGAGAATATAGCTTGGTCGGCAACATGTTACAATGCGAGACCTGACCCTGTGTGTGACCGGAGCGTAGCGGAAGCCACGCCGCTTTTTGCTGTCCGAGTGCATGTGATTGTTAGGCATTTTCTGCAAATAGATTCAATAGCTTATTTTCCTTTGTACGGACTATGCCGGTTTGTAGAAAAGCAACGAAGTCATCCTGCGTGCATTCTAGAGTTTCACATTCCTCCACTGCTGTTTTCTCTTTGTTTGGACGATAAACCTCGAATCGCACTAAGCCATGATCTATGCGCTGCTTTTTTACAGCTAACCCATCAACGGTTTCTTTTTTTGGTTTTGACTTTCCTTTTTGATGGATTATTTCCAATTCCTTGCTTTGAACTTCTACTGTTTCGTAATTTACATAACCTGAAGAAGATGCGAATTGCACCTGTACACTAAGCTTTAAGTGTTTTAATGCTTCGCCCCATTCTTTATACGCATCTTTGGTATCATGAATGGTATCTCCTTCGTGGAAATCATATAAACGACCCTGCGTCCATAGCATTTCCTTTTTCTTTGCCAATATTCTTGGTGTCAGTTTAATATCAAGCGCTTCCTTAAATGCCTCTGGAACAGCCATCTTCCAGCCAAGAGCAAAGCCATCTTCAAAATTCGCAATAAGAGCGTAACCTCTATCATCTCTTCTGGCTTCAATTTCCACTATTTCAAACCCTCTTTCATTAAACGAGCAATCTTTTCTTTTTGATTTTTCACGTTTTTCTTTGCCGATTCGAGTGCTTTTTCAGATTCCCGAAGTTCTTGAACTAAATCTGGATAGCCGGACTCAACAATCCATTGTTTTACTTTATTGAAATTATCCTTTTGCTCTTCATCAAAAAGGATTCTTTCATCGGCTAATACGATCGCCATTTTATGTTTACAATATTTCCCCCATTCGCCAGCAGGGCAATCACAGAAGATTGATAGCCTAGATTCAGTTGATGAAACTGCTACTGCATACGGTTCATCTCTGCTACTACTTTTTACGAGTATTGTTGTTTCCATGCGTGCGCTTCTTCTTGATGCCGCAAATAACCGGACGCAAAAAGCGCGTAGCGGTTTTTGCGGTCCGAGTTAATTTGCCTTGTTAGCGCCATTATCGCTCTGCCTATGATATGAACTCAAAGCGCCAAATAGATAATAATATTTATCTAAGTGACTGTCTTTTTCATCGCGTATTATAGATGGTGCGATTGCATTATAATTGCCATCCTCAAAATGAAAATCCAGGCTGAGGCAAAATCCATCGCCCTTATTCGAAAGCTCTATATCCAACGATGGCCCCCATTCTGGGTCATGTCTGCCAATCATTTTCGAAGCTGGCATATTATTTAACCAAGGGCGTAACATAGGCTTGCCCTCACCAGACTTCACATAAGTAACATATACTTGTTTTTCATCAATTGGCTCAATGAAAATAGTATTCCCTTCGCTGTCTCTCCATTTACCACAATAGTTATATATGTATGAGTCCAACTCTGACTCCTCACCAACATATAATTGATCTTCTTCTTGATCCATGTATTCCAGCATTTCATTTTGATGAAGCCATATTGGATCGGCGTTGTTTCTTATAAATTCATCTGGATCAACTCCATCAATTGTTTCTGGGCGTTTGACCCTTACTTGTTTGCCATTCATAAACACCCACACATATTTCTTCTGTCTTTCTTCCTTTGCTTTCTTCTTCGCTCGTTTTTGAGCGGGGGTAAGTTTCTTTTTGACTTTTGCCATTGTCGAGCACTGATTGCGCTAACGGTACGTTCACCGGCGAGCGTTTAGCGAGTCCGCGTGCAGCGCATTGTTATGGCCTCTTCATAGGGTCTTGACGATTGTCAAATACCGCGTGTACTACAACGTCAGCGCCCTCGATGGTATAGAAAACTGAGAAGGGAAACCTTCTAACCACACAGCCTCGGAAGGTGGAATATACGGCCCTATACATTTCCGGATGCTCAAGAATTGACTTAACGGCCGTCTCGATACAATCGAGAAAGTCAAACCCCAGACCCCTTCGCTGCCTTTCGTACCATGCGAAGGCCAATTCCAGGTCTTCCCTGGCTCTGGCGGTGTAGTGCAATTTCATTTGTATTTGTCACGCAATTCCTCGTGCACCGTCTTCCAGTCATGAAGTTCCATCTTTCCTTCTTTATAATCTTTGTGCCTTCTGTCGAGTTCCTTCTTCTGCCACTCCGGCATGGGAAGTTCCGAATTGCTCGCGGCAATGGAATCCCAGATATCTTCGACAAGAAGCAGCTTCTCGGACAACTCCAAGCTCTCAATTTCGCTCCGTATTTCATCAGCTTTCATATCTGTACCCCGTCACTGTTTATATGCGAACCCGTGTTTGTCTTTTGCCATATCCAGTAATTCTATGGTTTCCGAATAGCCTACAATGCGCGGGTTATACCTGTGAGCAGGCACAGCGCCAAACCGTATCTGCGGGATAGTATACCCAGCGGCGTGTTATCCCGCGTTAAGCCTGTCCGCTGCTTCAGTTCTCCTGATGTCGCAGAACCTGTCTGTTGCTTGGAACACGGGTGAAAGGGGCGCAGTACTTCCAACTGAAGGACCGCTTAGCAACTCTCTGCAGACACTCTCCAATTGGATGCCCGCGGCCGCTTCAGGTCGTTTCCCTCCTTTTAGCGATTTCTAATAGTAGCGCTGCCTAAACTTCTGGATTCGGCTGGAGTCGGCCAGAACGGGCCGCATGACCCAGTACTGGGAACGTCTGCAAGATGTTGGTAACGGCCCTTCCGACCGCCACGAAAATCGAAGCGACCCATCTCTTCCTCCCACGAGTCTTCCTCCCATGAGCACCTCATACCCTGATCCCCTTGGGCATTCCCAGCACACTTCTTCATAATCCGCTGAATTCTCACGCAAACACCAGGACAACCCCTTGACCCACCGTCCCAGGAAGCGATTCGGCCAGCATTTCCTGCGCGACCCGCGCGTCATTCACGACATCGTCTCGGCCATCTCGCCGGAACCGGGAGACGCCCTGGTGGAGATCGGTCCGGGTCGGGGGGCGATCACCATGCCGTTGCTGGAGCGCACCGGACGCATGGACGTGGTCGAACTGGACCGGGACCTCGTGCCCGCGCTGCAGGCCCGGTGCGCGAACCTCGGCCGACTCGAGATTCATCAGGCCGACGCGCTGCGTTTCGATTTCGGGGCGCTCTCGCCCGGCCCGGGACGGCTGCGCGTGGTCGGCAACCTGCCCTACAACATCTCTACACCGTTGCTGTTTCACCTGGCGGAATTTGCGGACCTTATCCACGACATGCACTTCCTGCTGCAGCGCGAGGTGGTCGAACGTATCACCGCGGAACCGGGCGGCAAGACCTGGGGCCGCCTTTCGGTCATGCTGCGGTATCGCTTCAGGGCGAGGCGACTGTTTCAGGTCGGACACGGCGCATTCCGCCCTCCCCCTAAGGTGGATTCCGCCTTCCTGCGCCTGGAGCCCCAAAAAACACCGCCGGTCGCCGTCGAGGACGAGTCCCGATTCGCGCAGCTCGTCAACCGCGCCTTCAGCCAGCGACGGAAGACGATCAGGAATTCCCTCGGCGGCCTGCTGGACGAGGCCGGGATCAGGGCGGCCGGGGTCGATCCCGGCCTGCGGCCGGAGGTTCTCGACCTCCAGGCCTTCGCGGACCTTGCCAATGCCTCGCTGCACCGCGATACCGAAGCATTCCCCAGCCGGTCTTGATCGATCATTCACGGGACAGGACTACGATTTCGGGGTACGGGGTTATATTGGTGTGCCATCCCTGTGATAATTGCGAGCCTGGTCGGCTGGTCCACGTTCCCGGCGAGGCGTACCCCGCGGAAACGCATCAGATTGACGTCGAGTCCACACCTCCAACTGGAAAAAGTACCTGCAGCCATGGAAAACCCCGGTGCCTACGACATCCGCGTCAGCGTTGAGCCCGCCTTTCTCGAGAGTGAGTCGGACGCGTCGCAGGACCGGTACGTATTCTCTTACACGGTTCTGATCCACAATGCGGGGACGGTGCCGGCGCAGTTGCTGACCCGCCACTGGCTGATCACCGACACGAACGGAAAGATACAGGAGGTCCGCGGGGACGGCGTCATCGGCCAGCAGCCGCGGCTTGCACCGAGCGAGACCTACCGCTACCGCAGCTTCGCGATGATCGAGACGTCGGTGGGGACCATGGAGGGCAGCTACCAGATGCAGGCGGACGACGGCACGCGCTTCGAGGCGCCCATCGAACGATTCACCTTGTCCGTGCCGCGTGTCATTCACTGACTGCCGGCAACCGTAAACCGGAGCCCCGGGGTTCCATCACAAGAACGAAAAACCGTTCACGAACGGTCGAACCATCATGGCGCTATTCGCGATCGGCGATATCCAGGGCTGTTACGACGAGCTTCGGCTGCTGCTCGACAAGATGCACTTCGATCCCTGGCAGGACCATGTCTGGTTCGTCGGCGACCTGGTCACCCGGGGTCCCCGTTCCCTGGAAACGCTGCGCTTCGTCAAGAAGCTGGGCGACGCGGCAACCGTCGTGCTGGGCAATCACGACCTGACCGCCATCGCCCGGTACGCCGGGGCGAAACCGATCAAGCGCGGCAGTGACACCGAGGCGCTGCTGCGCGCACCGGATATCGACGAACTGATAGAATGGCTTCGCTTCCGGCCCCTCCTGCACGACGACGAAACCAGCGGGTACACCATGGTACACGCGGGCCTGCCCCCACAATGGGACCGCGACACGGCACGGGCCTGCGCGCGGGAAGTCGAGTCGGCGCTGCAGAGTCCGGACTATACTGATTTCCTACACAATATGTATGGCGACCATCCCGGCCGGTGGAAAGAGGTCCTCGGCGGCTGGAAGCGCCTGCGGTTCATCACCAACGCCCTGACACGCATCCGGTTCTGCGACGCGAAGGGACGCATGGACATGGGGGCGAAGGGCGCGCCGGGTAGTCAACCGGCAAACCTCATGCCCTGGTTTCGTGTCCCCTGGCGGCGCAGCCGCGGCATGAGGATCGTATTCGGGCACTGGTCGACGCTCGGCATGGTCAGCGAACCGGGCCTTGTGGCGCTGGACACCGGTTGCGTCTGGGGCGGGAGTCTGACGATCGCGCGACTCGACCAGCCCTCGCCGGCCTTCTCGCACCTCCCCTGCAAGGGTAACGCGCAACCGGGATAACGCTCGCATGTCATTTCCGCTGGACGAGGTACTCGACACGGTGCGGCGGATCGAATCCCCCGAAGGCGTCGATCTGCCGCTGACACCCGCGGGTCCCGTGCCGCGCGCCTTCGCCTGGGCGATAGACTCCCTCATCCGGCTCGTCCTCTATGGGGTCATCGGCATCGTCCTCGGGATCCTGCTGCCCGAGGAGTTCGCAACCGGGCTGTTCTTCATCGCCCTGTTCGTGGTGGAGTGGTTCTACTACGTTCTGTTCGAGGTCCTGCGAGACGGCGCCACACCCGGCAAGTCCGCCATGGGTCTGCGCGCGGTACACGACGACGCGACACCGATCGGCTGGTCCGCATCGCTGCTCCGCAATCTGCTGCGCTTCGCCGATTTTCTGCCGGCCCTGTACGGGACTGGTTTGGTCTCCATGCTGCTCAGCCGCGATTTTCGCCGGCTTGGTGACCAGGTGGCGGGCACGCTGGTGGTCTACGCGGACGAGCGCCCGGAGAAAGCCGCGGCGGTCCAGGCCCGCCCACACCCGCCCGCCGCGGAACTGACACTGGAGGAGCAGCAGTCCCTGCTGGCGTTCGCCGAGCGCAGCACGTCGCTGACCCCCGAACGCAACGTGGAACTCGCCGGGCTCGCTCGCGCGGTAACGGGCCGCGACGGACAGCCACCCGATGCCGTGCTCGACGAGGTCCTCGGCGTCTCGGCCTGGCTCATGGGTACACGATGACCCAGGACCAGTTCACGCAGCAGTTCGAACCGGTCTGGCGGGAACTGGAGTCCGTCCTGGAAGCGGCCGGACGCCGCGCACCAAAGGGAACGACCGGAGAAACCGGACCGGACCTGCCGCGACGCTATCGCCAGGCATGCCACCACCTCGCCCTGGGGCGCAGCCGCGGCTACAGCCCCGTGCTGCTGCGGCGGCTCGAGCACCTGGTCGGCGCGGCGCAGCGTCGCATGTACCCACCGGGAAGGTTTTCCCGTTCCCGGATCATGCGATTTCTCGCCTCGGGGTTTCCCGCCGAGGTTCGCGCGAACCGCGCCATGGTCCTGCTCTCGGCGCTGCTCTTCTTCGGGCCCCTGTCCGTGTCCTTTGTCGCGGCGCACCGCGATGGCTCGGTCATCCAGTCCGTCATGGATGCCGACTCGGTCGAGCGTTTCGAGCAGATGTATTCGAGCTCCGGCGAGAAGCGCGTCGACCCGCATCTGGCCGGGCAGAGCGATTTCTACATGTTCGGCTATTACATCCGCAACAACACCGGCATCGGATTCCAGACCTTCGCCGGCGGTCTGGTCTTCGGACTCGGGGCCGCGTTCTTCCTCGTGCTCAACGGCCTGATCGTCGGCGCGGTGGCCGGCCACGTCACCGGCATCGGTCATGGCGAGGCCTTCTGGTCCTTCGTGGCCGGGCACAGCGCACTGGAACTGAGCGCGATCGTGCTGTGTGGCTCCGCGGGGCTGCGTCTGGGACTGGCGCTGATCGCCCCGGGCCGCGCGAGCCGCCTGCTCGCCCTGCGTCGGGTCGCCCGGCCAGCGGGCCGCATCGTCGCCGGCGCCGCGCTGATGTTCCTCGCCGCCGCGTTCATCGAGGCCTTCTGGTCATCAGGCCCATGGCCCGGCCCGGAGGTGAAGATCCTCGCGGGTCTCGGCATGTGGGTCCTCGTTGCGCTCTATTTCGCCCGAGCGGGTCTCGACGATGTGGCTTGACGAGGTCACCGTTTCCCTCAGGCCCCGGAATCCCTGGGAGGCGATGGATCTCGGCTTCGCCATCGTGCGCCGTGAATGGCGCGCCGTGTACCTCGCCTGGTTCGCCGCGACGCTGCCCCTGTGCATCGCCCTGAACCTGGTTCTGTACGACATCCCCTGGCTCGCCGGTTTCGTTTTCTGGTGGCTGAAACCCTTCTATGACCGCGTCGTGCTGGGGGTCGTGAGCCAGGCGCTGTTCGGTTCCCGGCCACCGCTGCGAGAGACGCTCCGCAAGGCCCTCGAACTGCGCAGAAACGGGCTGATTCTCGGGCTGACGCTGTTGCGTCTCGACCCTGCCCGCGCCTTCGACCTTCCCG
>JAJDOJ010000177.1 GCA_022340215.1 Gammaproteobacteria bacterium | reverse complement strand
CCGAGGCCCTGGACCGGGGCGCGACGCTGATTACCGTCGATCCGCGCTTTTCCGTCGCGGCGGGTAAGTCCGACGTCTGGCTGCCGATCAAGCCGGGTACCGATATCGCCCTGCTGCTGGCCTGGATGAACGTCCTGATTGGGGAGAATCTCTACAACCGGGACTATGTCGCGCGCTACGCCATCGGTTTCGACCAGCTTGCTGCGCACGTCGCGCCGTTTACCCCGGAATGGGCCTGGCTGGAGACCGCCATCAAGCCGGACCTGATCCGCAGGACGGCGCGGGAGATGGCGCGTCACGCCCCCGCCACGCTGGTGCACCCCGGACGGCATACCACCTGGTACGGTGACGACACCCAGCGCGAACGCGCGATCGCGATCGTCAACGCGCTGCTGGGTTCGTGGGGTAGCAAAGGCGGGTACTACTATCCCGAAAAGGTCAAGCTGCCGAAGTACCCCTATCCGAAGTACCCGGAGCCGCGCAGCACCGCCACGGACGCGAACGGGGGGAAATACCCCTTCGCGAACCTCGGTGTCAGCAATGCCATGATCGACGCCTCGATCGGACCCGACGCACACTACAAGGGCTGGCTGGTCTATGGAACCAACCTGCCCATGACCGTCCCCGGGATCCGCGGCAAATTAGCTGCCGCGATGAACGCCCTCGATCTGGTCGTCGTGATCGACACCATGCCGATGGAGATCACCGGGTACGCGGATGTCGTGTTTCCCGAATGCACCTATCTGGAGCGCTACGACGAACTCAGGAACTCGCCGGAGATGGCGCCGTCGCTGGCGCTGCGGATGCCGGCCTTCGAACCGCGCTACGACTCGAAACCCGGCTGGTGGATCGCCAGGGAACTCGGCCTCAAACTGGGTCTGGATGAGTACTTCCCCTGGGAGGATTTCACCGAGGTGCTGGACTGGCAACTCAAGCAGGTGGGCAGTTCGCTGGAGGAGATGCAGCAACGGGGACTCAAGCCCTTTCCGCGCAAGACAGAGGCTTACCTTCGGCCCGGTGAGCAGAGACGGTTCAACACGCCCAGCGGCCAGATCGAACTCTTTTCGAAGCGACTGGAGCAGGCCGGCTTCGATCCGATGCCGGTCTACACGCCGCCGCAAGAACCGCCACAAGGCTATTACCGCCTGAACTACGGCAGGATACCGGCGCACTCCTTTTCCAGGACCACCAACAACGCGCAACTGTTCCAGCTTGCGCCCGAGAATGTCCTCTGGGTCAATCCGCTGGTGGCGACGGAACACAGCCTGAAGAACGGTAAGCACGTGCGGCTCATCAATCCGCAGGGCGTGACCAGCGATCCGATCCGTGTCCGCGTCACCGAACGGATCCGTCCGGATTCCGTGTTCATGGCGCATGGATTCGGGCATCGATCGCCCCGATTGCGGCTGACCTACGGCGTCGGCGCGGACGACGCCGACCTGATGACCAACGTCAGAATCGACCCCATCATGGGCGGAACCGGGATGCGCGCCAATTTCGTCACCTTCGTAAAGGAACCGACATGAAATCAGGCCTTGGGATACTCCTGCTAAGCGCCGCCGCTGTCACGTTGTTGTCTGGCTGCCAGGAACCGTCACCGGACGCTCAAGTGTCGGACAGTTCGCGTTTCGAGGCGGTGGCTCAGGCCGCAGCCCGGGGTGAGGACAGGGTGTCGCCCGATGAACTCGCCCGCTGGATCATCGAGGACCGGAAGGACTTCGTGCTCGTGGATGTCCGTGACGACGATGCGTATCGAGCGGGGGCCATCGAGGGTTCGCAACATCTTCCGATGACGGAACTCGTGGCGGGTGCGACGCTGGAGACCCTGCCGACCGATCGGAAGATCGTGATCTATTCCACGGGCAGCGAGAACGCGGCCAAGGCCGCGGTGATGCTCCGCCTTACCGGTCGCGACGCGAGACTGCTGACCGGCGGCTACAATTTCTGGGCGCAGCGGGTGCTGAACCCCGACATACCGGAGAGCGCCGCCGACGACGAACTGCCGGAGGTTGCCGAACGGCGCGCCATCTATTGCTACTTCGCCGGAGAGACGGCGCCTAGGGAGGCCCCCCCCGTGCCCTCCGAACCGGTCGGGTATGTACCGCCCGTCGCGCCAGCCACGTCGGGCCACGGCGGTGGCGCCCTGGTCACCGAAGAGGGTTGCTGAGGTCACTCGGGCCTGGTCATCTATAGAGACAAAGAGCGGTATCCACGCCTTGCGTTAGCGTAAAAAACACCGGCTTCGTGCCAAACAAACCCACCGCGTTGAAAAACACGGAAGATGACCGGATTCGGATCCCGATTGCCTGATTCTGTCAGCCAAGCGCTACTCCTAGCGCCTATAGTTTCAAAAATCCGTGCAGTGGGATCGCATGGTAAGGTAATTTTTCATCTTCTGGGGTGGATGATCGATATCCATAAAAGCGAGGGGGGAATGTGGCGATGTTGAGGTTGGTGTTTTCTCTGGCTCTGATATCGGCCGGAAGCTTGGCCGGCGGCGTTTACGCGCTCGAAGTGGGGATCACGCCGGAGTTGCAGACCGTAAACTACCGGGGCGGCGTCCCGTTCTGTGACTGACCGCCCGACGCGTTCCGCCCCGTACCGGCGCGGGGGATCCCATCAGGAGGTCGAACCGGATTCCACCCGTGACGGGGTATCCCCTGACGGCGCGGCCGTCGATGGATCGACGCTCACCCTGCGCAGACGCAGGGCATTGACAACCACCAGCAGTGAACTGAGCGACATGCCGATCGCGGCCGCCCAGGGTGGCACGAAGCCCATGGCCGCTGCAGGGACCGCGAGCAGGTTGTAGCCCGCCGCCCAGGCTAAGTTCTGGCGGATGATACGGATGGTGCGCCTGGCCAGTTCCCGGCTCCAGACGATCGCGTCCATCCCGCAGGAGAGCATCACGAACCGGCTGTTGATCTGCGCCAGCTCCGTGGCATCGCTGAACGAGATCGAGACATCCGCCGCGGCGAGTGTCGGCACATCGTTGATGCCGTCGCCTACCATGAGGACGCGATGTCCCTCCCGTTGCCTGTCCTGTATCCAGGTCATCTTGCCGGCAGGGGTCAGTCCCCCGAGGGCCTCGTCGATCCCCAGCTTCCGCGCGATACGGGTAACGGACAGAGGACTGTCGCCGCTCAGGATGACGATGCGCGAGACGCCGGCGTCTCGTAGTTGCCGGGCGATCGCTTCAGCCCCGGCCCTCAACCGGTCTCTCAGCGCGAACACGGCCCGCAGCCCGCCGGGGTCTCCAAGGGCGACGACCATGAACCCCGCCGCGCGCCACCGGCGAATCGTCTTCTCGAAGACCGGGGCCAGGTCGTCGTTACCGGCGACCCATTCCGGCGATCCCAAAAACCAGCGGTGTCCTTTTAGCACACCGCAGACACCGTGCCCCGGTTCGTTTCTCACCCGCTCGGCTTCGTGGGTCGGACCGGGCATCTCGCGCCGAAAGGCGCGGGCGACTGGATGTTCGGAATGTCTTTCCAACGCGCCGGCGCGGTCCATCATCGGTCCCGCGCCTTCCGGTCCCGGTGCGTAGCAATCGCAAACCCGCAACTGGCCGAGTGTCAGGGTGCCGGTCTTGTCCAGGGCCACCACGTCGGCCGTGGCGAGCGTCTCCATGGCCGCGGAATCCAGGGGCAGGACTCCCTGGGAGGCGTAGCGTCCCGCACTGACGGCCAGCGCTACGGGTGTCGCCAGCGCCAGGGCGCAGGGGCAGGTGACGATGAGCACGGCGATCGTCGCCGACAGCATCCGTTCGGGGTCCAGCCACCACCAGACGATGGCGGTGGTCAGGGCCACCACCAGCACGCCGGCGACGAACCATCCCGCCACCCGGTCCGCCAGCCGTGCCGCGGGCGGCTTCGAGCTCAGGCCCCGGTCGAGCAGATGGCGGATCTCCCCGACGGTCGAGTCCTCACCCACGCGTATCACCTCGACCACTACTGCCTGGTCGGTATTGCAGGAACCCGCGATGACCGGCTCGCCGGCCTGCCTCACCACCGGAGTCGACTCCCCGGTGAGGAGCGACTCGTCGAACGCACCCGCTCCCTCCGCCACCACGCCGTCGGCGGGCAGGAACTCGCCCGGCCGCACACGGATCAGGTCGCCCGGATTCAGCTCGGCGGCCGGGATCTCCGTCTCGGCGCCCGACGGACCGATACGCCTCGCCGTCTGGGGCACAACGCGTGCGAGGCGGTCCATGGCATCCGCGGCGTGAACACGGCCGCGCATCTCCAGCACGCGCGCCGCGAGGATGAAAAGGACGAACATGGCGATGGAATCGAGGTAGACCTCCCCGTGACGCTGTACTGTGGCGACCAGGCTGCCCAGCCAGGCGATGGAAAGGCCGAGCACGATGGGGACGTCCATGCCCAGGCGGCGATTGCGCAGGTCCCGCCAGGCGCCGACGAAGAATTCCTGTCCGGACCAGGCCAGTACCGCGGTGACCGCCGCCAGCATGGTCCAGCGACCCAGCACCTCCCACAGGGGCAGGGTGCCGTCCGCCTGGGGTCCGCCCATCCAGTAACTCGCCAGCGAGAACTGCATGACCGGCATGGCAATGGCGCCGGCGAAGATCAGCCGCTGCGCGCTGCGCCGCTTGCGGTCGCGAAGCAGCTTCTCCCGATGTGCGGTGTCGTAGGGATAGGCGCGAAACCCCAGGCTGGAGATGGCCTTCAGGATGACGCTCAGACGCGTAACACCAGGGTCCCAGCGGACATGCGCCCGCTGGCTGGTGTAGTCCATCTCGACACCCAGCACACCGTCCAGACGTCGGACATGCTGCTCGTTCAGCCAGAGACAGGCGGGACAGCGGATATCTTCCAGGATCAGGGAGGCCTCGCGCCAGCCCGCCCCCTGGCGCACGAAACTGCGCTGAACATCCTCGTTGTCGTAGAGCGCCAGTTTCCTGAGGATATCCGGTACCACCTCTGGTTCCGCCCGGGCAGTGGGTGCCTCACGGTATCGGTAGTAGTCTTCCAGGCCGGATTCGACGATGCTTCTCGTGACGGCCAGGCAGCCGTCGCAGCAGAACTCACGCGCTGCCCCCAGCACCTCGAAGCGCCTCGCAGGACCGGATGAAGCGGGCAGCCCGCAGTGAAAGCACTGACCGCGAGATTCAGCCATCCGGGCGTCGAATGCGAACGAATGAAAGGGGTGTTGACCGGGGACCGTTTACGTTCCCCGGTTACCCACTGCGAGCCTACTGGGCCAGGGTGCCGTAGTAGGCTGCGAGGGACTTGATCTCCGCCTCGGTCAATTGCCCGGTGATGGCCCGCATCCGGCGATAGACGTCGTTCTCCCGCTTGCCGCTCTTGTAGTCCAGCATGGTCTTTTCGAGGTAGGCCGGAAACTGGCCCGTCAGCGCGGGCATGGTGGCGACATCCCGTTTCAGGACGCGATTGCCTTGACCGCTGCGGCCATGGCAGGAATTGCATGCGGGGATCAGTCGCGGCCCGTCGCCCATTTCTGCCAGTAGGGTCGCGGTCTCGTCACCACCGGGTTTTCCCGGCGGTAGCGGCAGGGAGGCGTAGTACGCCGCCAGGTCTGCCATGTCCTGATCGGAGCGGTCCCCGACCAGGGCCGACATCAAGGCATCCTGCCGTTTCCCGTCCTTGTAATCCCTGAGCTGCTTGTAGAGATAGGTCGGGAGCTGCCCGGCAAGGCTGGGCCAGTTGGGCGAGGGACTCGTCCCTTCGCTGCCGTGGCAGGAGGCACACTGACCGGAGAGTTGCTGACCGCGTACCGCGTCCCCTGACGCGAGCAACTGCAGGGTGTCACGGTCCCAGGCCACCTGGGAGGAAGGCCCGGCGGCGGCACCGCCCACCAGGGTTGCCACAATCGGAATCAAGGCCAGTGAGCGTCTTTTCATGACTACCATCCCCAGGGGAGCGCGTTCTGTGTGTTCATCACGAAAAACTGGGCGATCGGATACCCCCACCCGGCAATCATGTAGATCAGGATGATCGAGTTCCACAGCGTGAACCCGTTCAGGGGTGCGGGCAGACTGAGGACGGGGTGGATCGGCTCGGCGAATTTCAGTTCACGATCCGCCTCCCGCGCCCGATTCACCTGGGTCATGACAAGATTGTAAATCAGCATCACGGCCGAGACTGCCAGCACGACGCCGCCAATGGCCATGGCAAACAGCGTCGATTTCCAGGGATCGACGTAGACCGGATCGTACGGCATCAACGCGGTACGCCGCGGCATGCCGAGCAGACCCACGTAGTGCCACGGGATCGTCAGGATCAGCATGCCGATGAACCAGACCCACAGTTGCTTGACCGCCAGGGACTTCGAGAAGAGTTCCCTTCCAGTCATCTTCGGCCACAGGTGATAGGCGATGGCGAAGTACATGATGATCGTCGTGCCGGCAAAGATGAGGTGAAAATGGGCCGGTACCCACATGGTATTGTGCACCATGGTATTCATGCCGTAGCTGGCATTGATCATCCCACCGAAACCGCCGGCGGTCAGCATCAGCAGCGCCAGCGCGGTCGCTACCAGCATGGGTTCGTCCCAGGGCAGGGTGCGAATCCAGCCGAACAGGCCCTTGCCGCCACGCAGTCGCCCGGCAAGCTCCAGGCCCGCCAGGACGGTAAATCCGGTGATCAGTGTCGGCACCGCCACCATGAAGGTGCCGAAGGCATGGAACAGTTTCCATCCCGCCGCCTGGAATGGATCGACATAGAGGTGGTGCATCCCGATCGGCAGGCTGAACACCAGCAGCATGATGAAGGCCACACGTGCCATCTCGTCACTGAACAGCCGGCCGCCGGCTACCCGGGGCACCAGCATGTAGAAGGCCTGGTATGCCGGGATCAGCCAGAAGTAAACGATGGGGTGCAGGGTCCAGGCGAACAGCGTTTTGGCCAGGCCCACATCGACGGAATCGATCCAGCCAACAGACAGGGGGATCAGTTGGAACACGACCTCCAGGGCCACACCGACCAGGGTCCAGCCCCACAGCAGTGCGTTGGCCGTGGTGGTGAACATGATCAGGGGGAGGGGTTGGCCTGGGTTTTCCCGTTTCCACCGGATCGGCATCACGATCATGATGATGATCCAGGCGATCGAGCCCACGACCAGCAGGGCCGCGCCCACGTAGAAGGTCCAGTGCGCGGTCAGCGGCGGGTAGAACGTATAGAGTACCGTTCCCTGGCCGGTGACGATGGCATAGACCACGAGCAGCACACCGACCAGCATCATCAGAAACCCACCCCAGGCGAGTCCCGGACTCCAGATCGGTCGTTTCAGGCTGCTCGAGGCACAGTAGTAACCGAATCCCACGATAAAAAAGGTGGTCAGCACGTAGGCCATGATCACGCCGTGCGCAGTGACTGAGGTGTAGTATCCTTCCGCCCACGCCGGGATGTATTCGGCACGCTCGAGCACCTGGTACAGGCCAAGAAAGGCTGCGACCAGAAACGTGATCATGGCCACCCACATGTGACTCAGGGCCAGGCCGTTCGGTTTCTCCCTCTCAGTCATTCGACTCACTCCAGACGTGTTGTTTTAGGCGATTGCCGGAAAATGGCATACCAGATCGCGCCGGGTGAGCTGCGAAGCAGTGAACGGCTTGGGCAGGAAGCCCAAGACCGGTGCCCAAGCAAAGCAGGGACAGCGCCGCGCCGGGATCGTTTGTCATCAAGGCGCGACAACAGGCACATAGTCCGAACTATGTCACTGTTGTCGCAACACAGAGGACGGACGACAAAGACAAGCAGGATGGTATGTCATTTGACAGAAATCGCCTTATTCAGCCCTGTTTGGGCGTGATGGTGACCCGGCTCCACATGTCGTGATGCCCCAGCCCGCAATACTCGTTGCAGTACATGGGGAAGGTGCCAGTGTTCTGGAGCACCGTATTGACCTCCGAGACGAAACCCGGGATTACCATGGTATCCACGTTCGTACCGGGAATGTGCAACCCGTGCAACGAATCCGGTGTGGCGAAGCGGAAGGTGATGGGAGTGTCCACGGGCACCTCGATGTGCTGCGGATAGAATCCGTATCGCGTGGCGACCATCGCGACCCTGACCGACCCGTCCGGCTGGGTCCTGGCGCCCAGGTTGTCCTCCGCAAACTCCTCGGTCAGATGCAGGCGGGTGGAGTCGATGACCTCCACGTTGCTGGGAGGATGGATGTCGCCTGACCAGGCGGTGTAAAAGATTACCCCCAGCATCATGGCGGTGAGCAACCCCACCACCACGACCCAGGTACGTTCAAGCGGATCGATATGCATGGGACCCCCCTCAGTTCACCGGGCCGTGCGCCAGAAAGCGGCCAAAATAAAGCGCCAGCCAGGCGAGCCCCATGATCAGGCCGTAGCCCAGTATGATGGCAAGCGTGCCCTTGGGAGCACTCTCCAGGATCTGTTTCTGTTCCTCGGGACTCAGGTCACTCACAGGACGATACCCTCCTTAACGATTCAGGCGATTGCCGGAAAATGACATACCAGATCGCGCCGGGTGAGCTGCGAAGCAGTGAACGGCTTGGGCAGGAAGCCCAAGACCGGTGCCCAAGCAAAGCAGGGACAGCGCCGCGCCGGGATCGTTCGTCATCAAGACGCGACAACAGGCGCATAGTCG
>JAJDOJ010000176.1 GCA_022340215.1 Gammaproteobacteria bacterium | reverse complement strand
CTACTGCGCTGATGGGAGAGCGGCCAAAAAATCCCCGATTTCTCGTTGCGTAGGCCCACTATGCGCCTCGAAATCGTAAACTTTTTGTCTCGTTCTCCCACCATGCTCGCTACGATCGCCTAAGTCCGACAGGCTCCTAGAACCAGGTTTTCGTGACCCGATCCTGAATCTGGATGAGTTCCTGCTGCAACTCGTCGAGATAGCTGTGGAGCCTTTTGGCCTTGGCAGCCTCGATCTTGAGACCCAGGAGATTGCGCTGGGTCGCCGCCGCAGCGAGGATGACCCGTCGCGGTCTCGGCAGGCGCCTGGCCGATAGCCGGATCCGCTCCAGGCAATGCAACACGGAACGCGGAAAGGCCTCGTCACCAAGTATGAGCGAAATCACGTCGTCGGCCTGAATCGTGGGACCGACCCTGCGCCGGTATGCCGTCCGCGCCCCCAGGGTCTTGAGGATATTGGCCCAGAGCAGCGAATCGCAGGGAGAGATTTCCGCGCTCCTCTCCAGCAGGATCCCGGCGGCGACGTCCAGGATGCGCGTGCACATGTCGGCCCGTTCCAGGTTGCGACCGATCTGCAGCAGATAGTAGCCCTCATCACGGCTCAGGGTTCCCTCCAGCGCCCCGTTGATCCGCTGACACGACTCGACCACGTCTGTAAGAAAGCCGTAACGCGCGCGGCGGGCGACCGAGTTCACCGCCTCGTCCTGCACTCGGTGATGCAGCTCGTTCACCAGTTCCCAGACATCCGCCGGGATCACATCGCGGGTGGTTCGAACGTTCTCCCGCAACTCGCGCACGGACGACAGGATCGAGGCCGGATTGTCGTCATCGGCGATGAGGCACTTGACGACGTTGCGCTCGATCGGCTTGTTGTAGCGCAGCCCGAACTGCTCCTCGTTCGCGGTGATCTTCAGCAGCACGTCCCATCCCAGGGCGGCGCCGATCGGCAGGTCGAGGACCACGTGGAAGTAGCTGTTGATCAGACGGGCGGAATCCTCTGCCCTTTCGAGGTATCGCGCCGCCCAGAACAGGCGCTCCGCCACCCGGGAGAGCATGGTCATTGCCCGGTATCCAGCACCCAGGTGTCCTTGCTGCCTCCACCTTGGGATGAATTGACCACCAGGGACCCTGCCTTCAATGCCACACGCGTGAGCCCACCCGCGGTCACCTCGGTGGTCTTGCCCTGAAGAATAAATGGCCGCAGGTCCAGGTGTCGGGGAGCAATCGAGGAACCGTCGAGGGTCGGGGCGGTGGACAGCGCCAGGGTCGGCTGCGCGATCCAGTTGCGCGGGTCCTTCTTGATGCGGGCGGCCGTCTCGTCGCGCTGAGCCTGGGTCGATTGAGGACCGACGAGGATGCCATAGCCTCCCGACTCGTTGGCGGGTTTGACGACCAGTTCCTCCAGGTGGTTCAGGACGTAGTCCCGCTCCTTCTCGTCGGAACAGAGATAGGTCGGCACGTTCGGAATGATCGGGTCCTCGTCGAGGTAATAGCGGATCATCTTGGGCACATAGGCGTAAACCACCTTGTCATCCGCCACACCTGCCCCCGGCGCATTGGCCACACCGACATTACCCGCCCGCCAGGCGCGGAGGATCCCCGGCACACCCAGCTTCGAATCCTTCCTGAACACCTCGGGATCGAGAAACAGGTCGTCTACGCGACGATAAACCACGTCGACCCGTTCCAGCCCGTCGATAGTGCGCATATAAAGGCAATCGTCCGCATCCACGAACAGGTCGCTCCCCTCGACCAGCTCGGCGCCCATCTCGCACGCCAGAAACGAGTGCTCGAAATACGCCGAGTTGTAGATCCCCGGCGTCAACACGACGATCTGCGGCTTTCTGAGCGATCGTGGGGAGATGGAAGACAGCATCTCGAACAACTGCGTGGGATAGTTGTCGACGGGCAGGATGCTGTAGTGTTCGAACAGTTCGGGCAGGACCCGCTTGGTCACCTGCCGATTCTCGATCATGTACGAGACGCCGGACGGGATCCGCAGATTGTCTTCCAGAACGTAGAACTTCCCGTCGGCGTCGCGGACCATGTCGCTGCCGCAGATGTGCGCCCATACCCCGTACTTGGGTTTCACGCCGCAACACGCCTTGCGATAGTTTGCCGAACCGAGGATGAGGTCTTTCGGAATGACCTCATCCTTGAGGATCCGGCCGGCGTTGTAGACGTCGTCGATGAATAGATTCAGCGCCTTGACGCGTTGCTTCAGCCCCTCGGCGACCCGCTCCCACTCCCGTAACGGGATCGTGCGCGGGATGATGTCGAAAGGCCAGGCCCGATCGATGTTGGAACCCTCGCTGTAGACGGTGAAGGAAACCCCCATCTCCCGGATAGCCAGATCGGCGGCGAGCCGCCGCTCGCGGATCTCGTCATCCGACTGCGACCGAAGATAGGCCACGAGCCGGCGCGCGACCTGACGCGCGTGTCCCGGCGTGCTGATGAGTTCATCGTAGAATTCACCGGGATCGTAATGGTCCCAGTGCGCCGCTTGCGAGTCAGATTCCGGTGGCATGGAGACATTCATAGATCAATGCGATAGATATTTCAATCGACGACGATGCAATCAATGTGCCGTCGACGTCCCACTTCGATCGAGGGACACAAACATCGACCCAGGTTATGCGGGCAGGTGGCGGGGATGGGGAGTCGGCACCGTTCTGCACCAGAAGCTCGCATAGCGCACCAGAATAATGCGCCCAAACCGGCCCTGCGGTATGCCGTAATCGGAGCGAACCCGCCGATTACCTGCATACCCGCCAACATGGCACGCTGTCTGCATCGGTAGAGGGTAACAGAGATTCCGGCAGCGGGATCGACGTTGAGAGGACTCCTGCAACTCGTCCGGGGCCGGAGATGGCCCCACCTGGATAACGGCGTTCCTGCACAGCATCGGCCGATTTGTGTGAGAACGCTTTTTTTAAAAGTTCAAGAGGGGCGCGGCGGAGGAATCGGCCGCAGGCGACAAACGGAGTGATACCGGCCAGGGAAGGCCCCCTTATCGTTTTTCTCTCTCCCCCTCCTCCGGGAGAACACTGGCGCCCGTCATCGACGGGCGCTTCTTTCTCTGCGCCTCACACCGCACCGCTTTCCGCCGACTCGAGCGGAACACGTCTCCATACCCGCCATGCGCCGGAGTCATCCCGACCTCCGCGCGAACGGCTACACTCCGAGGCACCATCGCGATGTCGAGTCGAGGACTCCTGAAGCTAGGGTGACGCAGCAAGACACGGGACGCCGTCGATTCACTTCAGACCGCGCGCCGAGCGGATCGCGTCATAGGCCGAGCGGATCTCCTGTGTCTTTTCCTTGGCGAGTTTCATCATCTCCTCCGGCAAACCTTTGGAAGCAAGCTTGTCGGGGTGATGCTGGCTCATCAGACGCCGGTAGGCCCGCTTGACCTCGTTGTCTGTCGCACTGGAAGGCACGCCGAGGATCTCGTAGGAGGCCGACAGCGATCGCTCGCGGGAACCGGCCGCGGCACGCTGGTGCTGCCCTCCCCGTAACAGGGACTCGATGCGGACATAGTCCCGTCTGGAAAGCCCCAGGCGGCGGGCGATGCCGAGCAGCGTCTCGCGCTCGGCCGGCTCGACCCTTCCGTCAGCCAGGGCGGCCTGCAGCTGGACCTCGAAGAAGAACCGGAAGAGATTAGGCTGCCAGCGGCACAACAGCCGAAACTCGTCCAGTACCGCATCCAGATCGAACTCCCGTTGCTTTGCGGCGTTGAAATACGCGATGGCCTCGCGTCGTTGCTCGGGCGTGAGGGCCATCCGTTCCATGATGCGCTCGGCGGCATCGATCTCCGCGCGGGTCACCCGCCCGTCGGACTTGCACACGTGGCCCATGGCCATGAACGTGGCTCGGAAGAAGGCCCCCTGGATCCGTTGCGCCAGCGTCGCGTCGAGCGGCGCACGCTCGCGCCAGCGATCGACCATGTGGCCCGCGAAGATCCCCACGAGGGCGCCGAAGAAACCCGAAAAGACGAAGCCGAGGAGTCCCCCGACGAGTTTGCCGATCCCTCGCATAGTGCATCCCTACCGCGACGCGGCGATCGCCAGCGGCCTGTCTCCCCCTCTACGGCTCAGGCGATTTCTGTCAAATGACATACCATCCTGCTTGTCTTTTCGTCCGTCCTCTGTGTTGCGACAACCGTTCCATCGTTCGACGATGCGCCTGATGTCGCGCCTTGATGACGAACGATCCCGGCGCTGCGCTGTCCCTGCTTTGCTTGGGCACCGGTCTTGGGCTTCCTGCCCAAGCCGTTCACTGCTTCGCAGTTCACCCGGCGCAATCTGGTATGCCATTTTCCGGCAATCGC
>JAJDOJ010000175.1 GCA_022340215.1 Gammaproteobacteria bacterium | reverse complement strand
TGTCCATTTCACCGTGCCTCTCGAGGATTGAAGCGCCCGACAACGACCGAATACGTCATCGAACCACAGATTTAGGTCGATCCCGGTAGAGTTGGGGATCGGTTATCGGGATTTCAAGGGCTCGCGTCGATGTGCGCCCGCCACTGGCGGGCCGGCCCCCCCTCCGTTCGTGCCGCCAGGCCGGCATCGGGATTTAAGGGATTTCTGTCAAATGACATACCATTCTGCTTGTCTTTTCGTCCGTCCTCTGTGTTGCGACAACAGTGACATAGTTCGACTGTGCGCCTGTTGTCGCGCCTTGATGACGAACGAAAATCCGGCGCAATCTGGTATGCCATTTTCCGGCAATCGCCTAACCTGGCCAATTCGACAATACGCCGCCCCCTCGCCGCGGGCCAGAGAGATATTCTGGGCCGGTAGGATCGGTGGCCCGGACCCACACCGGTCAGATCCGGGATCGCCTGACAGATGAATTAGACTCTGGGCGGCCGCTGAAATGCCGGTCAATCCGACGAAGCAGCCTTTTCGTAGTCGGAACCGTCTAGGATCAGATAGGGTTTGGCGTCGCCGCTGATCACGGTTTCGTCCACAACGATCTTTTCCACGTCTTCCATGGAAGGCAGGTCGTACATTGTGTCTAGCAACACCTGTTCCAGAATCGTTCGCAGCCCACGGGCGCCGGTCTTCCGTTCCATCGCCTTGCGCGCAATCGCGTACAGTGCATTGTCCCGAAACTCGATCTCGCTGCCTTCCATCTCGAACAGCTTGCGATACTGCTTGGTAATGGCGTTTTTCGGTTCGGTCAGTATCTTGACCAGGGCTTCCTCGTCCAGTTCTCGCAGGGTGGCAACCACGGGCAACCGCCCCACGAACTCGGGAATGAGTCCGTAACGAATCAGGTCTTCGGGTTCGACGCTCTCCAGGATCTCGCCAAACGACGAACGGTCGCTTTCCTTGCTGCGCACTTCGGCCGAGAACCCGATACCACTCTTCTCGGTCCGGTCCCGAATGACCTTGTCGAGCCCCGCAAACGCACCGCCACAGATGAACAGGATGTTCCCCGTATCGACCTGCAGGAACTCCTGCTGCGGATGCTTGCGTCCCCCCTGCGGCGGTACGGAGGCGACGGTGCCTTCGATCAACTTGAGCAGCGCCTGCTGTACACCCTCACCCGAGACGTCGCGGGTGATCGAAGGATTGTCGGATTTGCGCGAAATCTTGTCGATTTCGTCGATGTAGACGATACCGGTCTGCGCCTTGTCGACGTCGTAGTCGCACTTCTGCAGCAGTTTCTGGATGATGTTTTCCACGTCCTCGCCGACGTAGCCAGCCTCGGTCAGCGTGGTCGCATCCGCGATGGTGAAGGGGACATCCAGCAGTCTCGCCAGCGTCTCGGCGAGCAGGGTCTTGCCGGACCCGGTCGGTCCGATGAGAAGGATATTGCTCTTGGCCAGCTCGACGTCGTTCTTGCCGGAGTTCTTGGATTCGAGCCGCTTGTAGTGATTGTAGACCGCGACCGCAAGGACCTTTTTCGCCTGCTCCTGACCGATCACATATTCATCGAGTATCCGCTTGATTTCCTTTGGAATCGGGAGCTTGCTGCCGTCGGCAGAAGATTGCTCCTGCATCTCCTCGCGGATGATGTCGTTGCAGAGTTCGACACATTCATCGCAGATAAAAACCGAAGGGCCAGCGATCAGCTTGCGAACCTCGTGCTGACTCTTCCCGCAGAAAGAACAATAGAGGAGCTTGCCGTTATCCTGATCCTTAGTATGGTTTTTGTCGCTCATAGCGTTTCCCGAATCCCTAACGATATCGAGACGATGCCTGTTTCCGGATTGATATGCAAGCAAACGCCTCTGGCCGGTACGGATTCACGGACCGGTGTCACGGGCCCAACACGGCCAATACACTGAAGTTTAGCCGAATCCGGGGCGGTTGGTTGGGCGAAATCCCTGCCGTGTCCCGCTCCCCGAGTACTATTCGGCCCCCCGTTCGCTGATGATCTGGTCCACCAGTCCGTACGACACGGACTCCTCGGCGCTCATGAAGTTATCACGCTCGGTGTCTTCGCGAATCTTTTCAACGGGTTGGCCGGTATGCTTGGCCATGACCTCGTTGAGCTGCTCGCGGGTTTTGAGGATTTCACGGGCATGGATGTCGATATCCGTCGCCTGACCCTGAAAACCGCCCAGTGGCTGGTGAATCATGACCCGGGAGTGAGGCAGGACGTATCGTTTCCCCTTTGTCCCTCCGGTGAGCAGGAGCGCACCCATGCTCGCGGCCTGCCCGACACACAAGGTGCTGATGTCCGGTTTGGTGAACTGCATGGTGTCGTATATCGCCATCCCTGCGGACACCGATCCCCCCGGGGAGTTGATGTAGATCGAAATGTCCTTGTCGGGGTTCTCCGACTCCAGGAAAAGCAACTGGGCGACAACGAGATTCGCCATGTAGTCCTCGACGGGGCCGACGATGAAGACAACCCGCTCCTTGAGGAGCCGGGAGTAGATGTCGTATGCACGCTCCCCTCTTGCGGTCTGCTCGACGACCATCGGAACCAGATTCAGGGCACGTGTCTCCATGGCTGATATCGTTGAGTGACTCATTCGGCGTTCTCCTTCTTGGGCTGATTGACGAAACTCTCGAAGGAAACCGGATCCTCGGTCACATTGGCGGTCTGCAGTACCCATTCGACCACCCTGTCCTCCAGGACGGAGGCCTCCACGTCCGCGCGTGCCGAGGGGTTCTGCAGGTAGTACTGCCGAACCCGGGCGGGATCCTCGTAACTCGACACGATCGCATCCACGGCCTGATGAACGCTCGCCTCGTCGGCACGGAAACCCTGGCGCTTGACGATTTCACCGATGACGAGCCCCAGTGCGACGCGCCTTCGCGCCATCTCGCTGAATCGCTCATCGGGGAAAAATGTCGGGTCCTTCGCCCCGATCATATCCATAGTCTTTCGCCGCAACCGCTCGGACTCTTCGACGACGAGTGTCCCGGGTAGTTCAAACGGATTCCTCTCGAGCAGGGCATCCATCACCTGCTGCTTGATATTGGCCTTGACCTTCTCGCCGAGTTCGCGCTCCATATTGGATCGAACCTTCGCCCGGAATTCCTCGAGATCACCATCCCCCAGCCCGAATGCACGCGCAAAATCCTCGTCCACCTCGGGCAGCACCGGTGCCTCCACACGGTCGACCTTGATGCTGAAGTGGGCCGACCTGCCCGCAAGGGCTTCGTTCCGGTAGTCCTCGGGGAAGGTGACGTCGAACCCCTTTTCGACGCCCGCGCCGGTGCCCGACAGGTTCCGCTCAAAATCCGGCAACATTCTCCCGGCGCCGATCTCCACGGTCATGTCCTCCCCGGCCCCCCCCTCGAACCCCTCGCCGTCGATGCTTCCCTCGAAATCCAGGATGACCCTGTCGCCCTCTCCGGCGGTGCGCTCCACGGATTCCCAGGTCCGGCGCTGCGTCCGCAGCTTTTCGATCATCCGGTCCAAGTCGTCCTCGGACACCGTTGTCGTCGGGCGGCGAATCTCTACCCCCTCCATGGACGCCAAGTCGATCTGGGGATAGATCTCGAAATCGGCGGTGTACTCGAAGGCCTCGTCCCTGTCGATGGGGCCCGGTTTGATTTCCGGGGCGCTGACGGGATTGAGCTTCTCCTGGATGACGGCCTCCCGAAAACTGGCAAGGATCAGCTCATCCGCCACCTCGTGGAAAACCTGCCCTCCGTATCGCTGCCTGACCAGTCTGAGCGGCACCTTTCCAGGGCGGAATCCAGGGATCCTTACCTTCGAGACGAGATCTTTCAGTCGCTTGTCGACCTCCGATCCGATTCGCTCGGACGGCACCTGAACGGTCATTCTGCGACCCAGGCCGCTGGTTGTCTCCACCGTTACCTGCATCAGTAATCAATCCTCGGCATTGTCATGTTAATCGTGCTGAACCGCTTGAACGCTGCTGCAGCTCAAACCAGAAGGCCATCTGGTGCGAAAGGAGAGACTCGAACTCTCACGGGTTACCCCACTGGCACCTAAAGCCAGCGCGTCTACCAATTCCGCCACTTTCGCTGAAGCGAATCCCACTAATTATAGCGATGCCGGGCGTTGGGCGGTATCCCGCTCGCCTGGAAATCGGTTCGACGCCGGGGATCGGTGCTAACATCCTGCGATATCCCCCACGCCCGAGCCTCCCCGCTGACCGACCCGCCATGAAAGCCTCAGGAATCTTCGCTGCGTACATCGCCGCGCTGTTTCTTGCCGGCGCAGCGCTCGAATACCCGGTTTATCGCTTCGCCAACCTGTTCACCGACGCGCCCTATTACACGTTCTCGGGCAGACTCGTACTACCGCTCGGGGCACTGACCCTCTACTTTTTCCTCAGGGCCCGGGGACTGAACAATACCCGGGCACTCGGTTACGCCGTACCCCGGCAATCATTCATCCGTTTCGTCCTCACCGGTTTCGTAGCGGGTATTCTGATCATGGTTCCCCTGCTGGCGTTGATGTTTGTCCTGGGGATCCGAGTGCCGGCCGGGGATCTGCAGCACATCCTGTCCGCGGCGGGCCCCGCATTCCTCGAAGGCCTGCTGAGCGGCATCATCATCGGTCTGATCGAGGAGACGTTCTTCCGTGGCGCCATGTACACCGAGGTCGACCGCGAATCGCGGATGTGGGGGGCGATCCTGGCGACCAGCGCGCTCTATGCGATTGTGCACTTCGTCGACACGAAGGTTCGGATCCCGGTCGGCGAACTGGAATGGTGGAGCGGCTTCGTCATCCTGGCCCACTCATTCGAGGCCTTCACCGCACCGTTGCGCATCGTCGACTCGCTGCTGGCGCTGTTCGCCGTAGGGCTCTTTCTGGCGTGCTCACGTGCGAAGAATGGCCATATCGGTTATTGCATCGGTTTGCATGCCGGCTGGGTTACGACGATCCGCGTCGCGCATCGGACCTCCGACGAAAACCCGAACAGCGACTGGTCCTGGATGATCGGGTCCTTTGACGGCATCATTGGATACCTTGCCTTCGCGTGGCTGATTCTGCTGGCGGTTGCTTTGTTCCACCCCCTGTTGCGGCGACCCGCCGCTACCGGCATGCGGGATACGAACTGACAAGGCGTGCCGGTTAGGGTCTTTGTCGAAACTGACCACGACCTCTGCGAATCAACGGGCCCTCCATACCCTATTGCACCTCTGGGGATGGGCCCCGGGCGGGGCTATGGTGCGCAAACAGGTGACAAGTACGCCGGGACTCCGTCATCGACGGAGTATCAGTCTCGACTGCTGTACGTTGTTTCAAATCAAGACTTCGTCTCATCAAGTCTGAACCACCACACGTCAATAGCCAGTCTGGCAACTCGGGAACGCCTGGGACAGTTACCGTAGCGGCCTCTGGCGCAGATTCCACTGATATCAAGACGGCCATTGACTCAGTCCCGCCGGGCACGGTTATTCGCATTGCAGGCGGTTCTTATTCTGTCAATTAGATAACCTTCGATCCGAAAGTAGTTATGATTCAGGGTGGGTGGAATTCCGATTTTACTCAACGCGACCTCAGCCTTTATCCAACCGCTTTCGACGGCGGGATGACGGATGAGACCCTTTATTTTAGTGCCTCCAGTGGTGAACCTGTCATTGTTATTGATGGCATCCGTTTCATCAGAGAGAATGGTGGTTTTGGGACGGACAACCTACTTGCTCAGGGCAGTGCCTCTATGAGAACAAGTGTGGTTAACCGTTCTATGACAGAAAGTAAAGGTATAGGCGGCGCACTCTCAATAAAAAACTGGGCACAAGCACCTCAGACAGAACCCTAGCTAATCCGGTAATCGCGGATAATGATGAGGGTGCAATTGAAAGTTCCCATACGGGAGACTCAATCGCCCACTGGCGAATTATCAATACCACAATAACCCACAACGGAAATGCTGAGGAAGACGCTGGATCTGGGATTGGGGCATTTACCTTGGGAAATGGCAGCCTAACCGCTCATATATATGATAGCACTATCCGGGGCAATCAATAGCAAGGGTTTGAACATCAGTCGGAACATGACCTTCGATGCGGAGCATTCCGATATTAGTAATGTTCTTGCCACGTCCGGGGCCACTTATAACGAAGGAGAAGGCAATATAGATGCCGAGCCGTTATTTGTAAATGCGGCTGGTGGGGATTTTCATTTAACTGCCGGTTCTCCTGTAATCAACAGCGGTACTTCTTTCGGTGCGCCGAAAATCGACGTTGATGGGAAACCAAGACCTGGTGGTACTGGATATGACATGGGAGCCTACGAGCATGAACTAGCGGGCGCGCCCGCACCTACACCAGGAGGGGCTAGCACGCCAATTGTCGGATCATGGAGTGGTACGGACATAGGTTTCTCTGTTAGCGGACGAAACACCGTAGATCATTTCTCCGTTACCTTCAGTGGGCCTGCGGCTGGGACGTCATGCAGTTATCACTATAAATCGGCAGTAGAAAACCATATCCCCATAGCTATGGGGAAGGGAGCGGAATTGGCCTCACGCATATGTCAGGACGGCTTTTTTGTTCCGACACTCAAATTATGGCCCATGAATTCTTTTCTCCAATAACACGGCGTCTTCGTCGCGATGTATTTCCGAGGAAAAACCGTGCTTGCTGAAGACTTCCAGCATGCGATGGTTATCCAGAGCCGTTTCTGCCACGACCCGCTGAATCCCCCAGCGAGAAGCCAGTTCCAAGCAGTAGCTCAGCAGTATGCTACCCAGGCCCTTACCCTGCCAGGGGTCGCTCACCAGTATGGCGAATTCGGCCGTCTCGTGTTCAGCGTCAGCGATCAACCCGCCGACACCAATTAGTTTTCGGTGATTTTCAAATGCTGTTTCGGCTACGATTGCGATTTCGCGCTCGTAATCGATGCAACAGTAACGCACCGCCATCTGGTGCGTTGTTTTTCGAAACATGGAACGAAATCGAAATCGAATCGAATTATCGGAAGACGAGGCGACCATATCGTGCCAAAGGGGTTCGTCTTCCGGTCGAATGGAACGTAGAATGACGGGGGTGCCGTCTTTTAACAGGGACCGGCGACTATATTCCTCCGGATAGGGTCGAATCGCGAGATGCTCGCCCATGGCATGGCGTTTTGTGTCATTCAGGTGACCGACAACCGACTCCGCATCGAGCACCATCACACTGCGAGGGGTTACGAGCAGTGGATTGATGTCAAACTGCTCGATCTCTGGATAATCGGCGATGAGCACTGTAAAACGAATGATCACTTCGATTAACCGGTCCAGGGCCATCGGCGCGCGACCCCGATAGCCATTCAGAATCGGCCATACAGTCAGCGACTCAAGCATACGACGAGCGAGATGCTCATTCATGGGTGGTAGTCCCACAACGCGGTCGTGGAACACACCCGTGGCGATGCCTCCGAGTCCCACCATGATGACGGCTCCAAAGGTGGCGTCCTTCTTCGCGCCGAGGATCAACTCGACGCTGTCCGTAGCCTTGACCATTTTTTGCACGATCATGCCCTTGATCTTCGCACCTAAACCGTGGGCCTGCGTAACGCGCATAATCCGTTCATAGGCCTCGCGTACGTCCTGCTCGTCATTCAGGTCCAGCTCGACGCCGCCAAAATCGACTTTGTGAAGGATCTGCGGGGAATGGACCTTCAGCACTACCGGATAGCCGATGGTACCGGCTGCTTCGACGGCCTGAGCTTCGGAGTGCACGGTTTGCCCCCTGGCCACTGGAATCTCGTAAGCCTGAAGTAACCGCTCAGTCTGGTCTTCGGAAAGGGAGCCGGCATGAATACGCAGGGCAGGTTCAAGCTTCTTGCGAAGTTTGTGACGGTTGATGGCAAAGCGGACGACCATCTCTTTCGGCGTTTCGTACAGATTCTCCAGGTTGCGTGCATACCGGACCAGGTTCATAAAGGCACGCACCGCCTGTTCCGGGGTGGAGTGCACCGACAGCCCGGCTTCATTGAGGATGCGCAAGCCCTCGCGCACGCTGGCACCACCCATCCACGCTGTCAGCAACGGTTTGTGAGACTGTTCGGCGGCGGACACCGCTACGCGAGCCACGGCATTCGGATTGGTACCTGCCTGAGATGCGAAAATCGCGAGCACCGCGTCAACATTCCGATCTTTGATGACAGATGATAGGGCGGCCGCGTAGCGTTCCGGCGGTGCGCTGTCCAAAAGGTCGACGGGATTGTTGTGCGTGCCGAAGGGTGGGAGCACACTATCCAGATATGCTGCCGTCTCCTCCTGCAATGTAGCCAGCGAGCCACCGCGCGCCAGCAGGGCGTCGGTGGCCACGATGGCCGGTGCCCCGGCATTGCTCACGATCGCTAAACGCCGGCCTTGTGGCAATCGTTGCGATCCAAGCAGCTCTGCTACGTCGAAAATGTCGTCCAGCTCCGCCACGCGCACGACACCGGCACGTTCGAAAGCTGCTTCGTAAACCGCATCCTCGCCAACCATGGCACCAGTATGGGAAGCAGCCACTCTGGCCGAGGTCGCAAACCGACCGGACTTGTAAACAACGATAGGCTTGGATCGGGCGAAAGCGCGTGCTGCGGACATGAAACGTCGACCGTCACGGATGGACTGCACGTAAAGAATAATCGCTCGGGTGTGCGAATCATTACCAAAGTAATCGATCAGATCACCGAAGCCCACATCCAGCATGTTGCCGATGGAGACAAAGTAGGAAAACCCGATACCTTGATCGACTGCCCAATCGAGGATCGAATTGCAAAGCCCCCGAGACTCGGACACAAAGGCCAGATGACCTTTCTTAGGCTGGGCGATGGTTTGGCTGGCGTTCATGCCAATGTGTGTGTTGATGATCCCCAGAGAATTGGGTCCCAGAATTCGCATCTTCGGATAGTGACCCGCAATGTCGGCGATTCTAGCCTCTAACTCCAAACCGGCGTCGCTGCACTCGCGGAAACCGCCTGATAGGATCACCACGCCGCGAATACCGGCCTTACCGCATTGTTCTATCCAATCTGGAACCAATTCGGCAGGACTGCAGATCAGAGCCAAGTCCGGAATCCTGGGTAGTTTTTCTAACGAAGGGAATGTGGGAACCCCGTGTATGGACTCAAATTCAGCGCTGACGGTATAGACGACTCCCCGGTAGCCATTTCTCAAAAGGTTGCGGAATACACGAACCCCCGGGGTATCCGGTTTGTCCCGTGCCCCGATCAGCACAATGCGATCTGGCCGAAAGATCTTGTCGAGATTGCGTACACTCATCCGATAAACCGGGGATACGTAAGCGATTCGTAACTGTTCTGCATCGTTAGGCTCTGTTGACATTCATCGTGGACGGCGGCTTTACGGATCTTTTCCGCCCTGACGGCGTTGGATTCGACTTGCAATGGGGCGGCATTGCGCATCGAATCCGCCTTGTCAGGACGAAAAATCCCTCGAAAATCCACTC
>JAJDOJ010000174.1 GCA_022340215.1 Gammaproteobacteria bacterium | reverse complement strand
TTTATTTCGAGGCGGCGGCGGTGATCGTGACCCTCGTTCTGCTCGGACAGGTGCTCGAGCTGCGCGCGCGTCACCGCACGGGCGCCGCGATTCGGGCGCTGCTGGGGCTCGCACCGAAAACGGCGCGACGGATCAGTGAGGACGGCAGCGAGGAAGATGTCGCGCTGGACCGGGTCAGGGCCGGCGATCGGCTGCGCGTGCGGCCGGGGGAGAAGGTGCCCGTCGATGGGATCGTGCTCGAGGGTACGAACGCCATCGACGAATCCATGATCACCGGCGAGCCGATCCCCGTCGCCAAGGAATCCGGCGACCCGGTCACCGGGGCGACGGTGACCGGAACCGGAAGTTTCGTGATGGAAGCCCAACGGGTGGGCGCGGACACGCTGCTCGCGCAGATTGTACAGATGGTGGCTGCCGCACAGCGCAGCCGCGCACCGATACAGAAGCTCGCGGATATCGTGGCCGGCTGGTTCGTGCCGGTCGTCGTGGCGACTGCGATCATTACGTTCGTGGTCTGGTCGCTGTTCGGGCCCGCGCCGGCCATGGCGTATGCCCTCATCAATGCCGTGGCGGTGCTGATCATCGCCTGTCCCTGCGCACTGGGACTCGCCACGCCCATGTCGATCATGACGGCGACAGGCAAGGGGGCGACGGTGGGCGTGTTGTTCAAGGATGCCGAGGCAATCGAGGTCATGCGCAAGGTCGATACCCGGGTGGTCGACAAGACGGGTACGCTCACCGAAGGCAGGCCGAAGCTGGTTCACGTGGAGGCGACGGATGGTACGGAAGAATCGACCCTGCTTGGACTGGCGGCGGCACTGGAACGAGGCAGCGAACATCCGCTCGCGGCGGCGATCGTTGCCGGCACCGAAGCGCGCAGCATCGAGCTCGGGAAGGTCGAGGCCTTCAAATCGCTGACCGGCAAGGGCGTCACAGGGGAGGTGGACCAACAGCGCGTCGCGCTCGGGAACGCCTCGCTGCTTGAGTCGTTGGGAGTGACGCCGGGTCCCTTAGCTGAACGGGCCGAGGTGCTCCGCAGAGAAGGACAGACGGTGATGTTTGTCGTCGTGGGTAATCAGGTCGCCGGCCTCCTTGGAGTGGCGGATCCCGTCAAGGAAACCTCGCCTGCAGCAATTGAGGCCCTGCACAAGGAGGGGGTTCGCATGGTCATGCTGACTGGTGACAGCGAAACCACGGCGAATGCAGTCGCCGCGGCACTCGGCCTGGACGAGGTTTTCGCGGGTGTGTTGCCCGACCAGAAGGCGGATATTGTGAAGCGCCTGCAGTCCGATGATCACATCGTCGCCATGGCCGGAGACGGCATCAACGACGCACCGGCGCTTGCCCAGGCGCATGTGGGAATCGCGATGGGAACCGGCACCGATGTCGCGATGGAGAGCGCGGGTGTTACGCTCGTCAGGGGTGACCTGAACGGCATCGTGCGGGCCAGAAGACTCAGTCGGGCAACCATGCGCAACATCAGGCAGAACCTGTTCTTCGCGTTGCTCTACAACTCCCTGGGTGTGCCCATTGCCGCAGGGGTGTTGTACCCCTTCGCCGGGATATTGCTTTCGCCCATCATCGCTGCCGCAGCCATGAGTCTGAGTTCAGTGTCGGTCGTCGGTAATGCACTGAGGCTCAATCGGGCGAGGCTATGATGCAAGACGGAAATCGCGGGACCCGTTGACGGGAAAGAACGACGATATACCGCGATACCATGTCGAGTCGACATGTAGATTCTTCATGTGTTCTATTGCTAGATAAGGCTGTACCGGCATGAGATATGGCGATACGAAGTGCCCTGTCTGCGGAATGGAAGTGGACCGTCACCAGCTCGAGCTCGAGTATCGTGGGATGCACTTCGCGTTCTGTTCCGAGCAGTGCAGGGAACGCTTTGAGACCGACCCCCATCTTTATGTGGGGTCCCCCGGTCACAGGGCGCCAAAGGCCGAAGGGCGAGAGAGCCTCAAGCGCCGCAGATTGCAGTTGGCAGAGCCGTTGTCGGATGAGATGGCAGCGAGGATCCGGGGCGCCCTGATGACAATGATGGGGGGTAAAGGACGCCAGCGTCCACGAAGACCGCGTGGAAATAACCTATGACCTGCTCCAGGCGACTGCATCCCAGATCGAGCGCGAGATCGAAAAGCTGGGAGTAGCGCTTGGAGAGGCATGGGCGGACCGGCTGCGCCGAGCATTCGTGCGATTCTCGGAGGAAACCGAAGTGGAGAGCCTGGACGTCTATCCCAGATAAGGAGGTTGTCGACAGGGAGGCTGCCATTGAACCCAGTGAACGGGAGCACAGACAGTCAAGTGAGGGGCTAACGCCATTATCAGAATGAGCTGGACCGGTGATCGAAGTGAGACGACTGAGACTGCGAAACGTTCTGGCTATCGCGGTGATGATTCCGTTATTATCATTTATCGCCAGTTGTGATCGGCCGGATGCGGAAAAACTACGTGAACGGCTGCATCTGCCGCAGAAAGATTTCGTTCCGGATTCAAAGGTCGGCGAGGAGACATTCGTGTTGAACTGCGCCAGATGTCACGGCCGGTACGCGGGCGGAACCAGCCAGGGACCACCCCTCGTTCACAAGACCTACGAGTCGATACATCACCCGGATGTTTCTTTTCGCTTGGCCGTGAGGGACGGAGTCAGGCAGCGTCACTGGCACCTCGGTGACATGCCGGCAATCCCTGACTTGAGTCCGGAGGATGTGGGCCACATCATCAATTACGTACGCGTACAGCAGAGGAAAGCGGGTGTTCAGTAACCACTCCATGTGTGAGTCGCTATCTCATTTGAACAGAAGCCAAGCTCCGGATGCATTGATGTCTGTACATTCGCCGGAGTAACTGAACCTGATTGATTCCGCGATGTAGTGCAACTCGACGTGAAGTGTTCATCTGTCAAAGAGTTTTTTCGATTCAACCGGGGAGGCGGAAAGCAATATTATTCGAAAAGCATGCCGGGAGTCTGCCTGGCGATAGGTATCGTATCCGTTTCGATGGTGCTTTTGGCACGGGAGACCGGGGCTTCTGATATCGATCTACACTGGTTGTGGGACAACCGTTGCGCCGATTGTCATGGTCACGCCGGTGAATTTTCCCGGCAGTTTATGAACGTTGATGGTAACGAGTTGCAGGGGCGGCACCATGTCCATGATCTACGCCGCTTCATGGGAAATCACTATCTTTCAGAAGAAGAGGTGGATGCCGTCTATCAAATGCTGTTCTCACTGGCGACATCCCCGGGAAAGTACAGGAAGGAATGCAATAGCTGCCACGATATCGCGGCAGAATTCGTGCGCAGCAAGCTAGTCCTTCGTGACGGCACCCTGTATGGTCGTGGCACCGGTCGTCCTGTTCATGAATTTCTTGAGGTTCACAGAGGCCTGGAACCGGAAGACGTCGACTTCTACATGGAACTTCTAACCCGTGTCGCCGGCGAGGTGTATCGACCATAGCTGAGAGCGAATACAGGTTTGGGACCGCTGCGCAAAGCGGTAGAATGTTTTGGGACGGCTCTGCTAATCTGGAAAGATCCGTAAACTGAAGCGTGCTGGCTGTGAATCGTGAGGTCTGGTCATGGATCGTTAATGGTGGCCCTTTTCGACCAGGAGACTGGAGATCGAATCTCTAACGCAAAGGTCCACGCAACGGTTGTGGGGCCTGACGGTGCAAGCTCTACGAAGGAACTTGAGTCCATGGTCACTTCCGGCGTGATCAGCTATGGAAACTACTTCAGAGTCCCGGATTCGGGATCTTTCAAAATACGGATTGTCATTCGACGCCCAAATATCAAAGATGCGATTGAAACAGAATTTGAAATCCAGCAAGCTGTTGCGCTGATCCGGCGGCGATAGCGATCCCTGCCAGATCCGCGATCAGTGAATGAAAATGCGGGAACGTTTTCAGGCGATGCCGCGGAATTACCTGGTCTGCCGTGTTTCAGCATCTGCAGCATTCATAGGCCGTATTTGTCGTGTCGTTGAGGTCGCGATTGCGCCAGTTCTGATTTTGGCCTTGTTGAGTACCGGCGCACTGGCGCAACTGCACGATCTGGACGGGCACAAACCCGAAACTTCGAAGACTACATCGGTCACGGGAGATGGACCGTGGTCATGATCTGGGCTTCGGATTGCCCGGTATGCAATGTTGTTTCACGACGAGCACGCGGACAACAATGCCATCGTACTTGGCATCTCACTGGATGGACGGGAAAAG
>JAJDOJ010000173.1 GCA_022340215.1 Gammaproteobacteria bacterium | reverse complement strand
AGCAGGGACAGCGCCGCGCCGGGATCGTTCGTCATCCAGGCGCGACAACCGGCGCATAGTCGAACTATGCAACGGTTGTCGCAACACAGAGGACGGACGAAAAGACAAGCAGGGTGGTATGTCATTTGACAGAAATCGCCTTAGTTGAGCGCCGGAGCGGTTGATCGGATCCGGTAGTGCGATCGTACCCGGTGGGTTAGCTCACAAGGCGAGCCACTTGGGATGGGAAATTCCCTGTTCTCCGGCACCGGAATCCGGCGGTTCAGTTTCCGGCGCCGTCGTCCTTCGCCCGCAGCTCGGCGACCTTGGTCTCCAGCCGCTCGATCAGCCCGTCGATACCGACCTCCTCGACGATACTGCGATAACTGTTGCGATAATTCGAGACCTGGCTGACATGCTCGATCAGGACGTCGTAGACCAGCCATTCGCCGTTCTTGTTGTGCAGACGGTAGTCGACGGGGATTTCCTTATCACTGGTAACGACCAACGTCGATACCGTCGCCCGATCGCCCCTGATCTTCTCCTCGCCATAACGCACCGCTTCGTCCTGGTACTCGTCCAGGCGTGCGGTCCAGATGAGCAGCAGAAGTTCGGTGAACCGGTCGACGAAGCGCCGCTTCTGTTCTGCCGTCGCCTTTTTCCAGTTGACCGACAGGGCCGCACGGGACATCAGGGGGAAATCGAAGCGCTGCCCGATCGCGTCCTTGACACGCTGGTGCCGGTCTACCCGCGCGAGGTCCGGGTCGCGCAGGACGACGAGCACGTCGTCAACGGTGCCACGGACCTGCTCGGTGGGACTGGTCGCCGCTGACGCGGAACCCTGGCAAACCAGGGAAAGTAACACCATCAACGGATATATCGATCGGTGGTGAAGCATATGCCCTCCCATGTTCGGCGGCCGATTACTTGCCGCTATCGCTTTCGAAGATGTACTTGCTGATGAGTTCCTCCAGCAGGACGGCCGACTCGGTATCGGCGATCTCCTCGCCGGGTTCCAGATATACGTCGGAACCGCCCGGGGAGAGCTTGATGAACCGGTCGCCGATGATCCCCTGGGTCCTGATGGAGGCAATCGTGTCCTCCTGCAGCCGGACGCCCTCGTCGATGGTCATCTCGACGATGGCCTCGTAGTCCTCGTGATCGAGGTCGATATTCGAGACCCGGCCGATGCGCACCCCGGCCAGCTCGACCGTCGCTCCGTCCTTGAGCCCCGAGATGGACACGAACCGTGCGTTCAGCGGGTAGGTCCGGTCCGGAAGCAGGCCCACGTCGCCGAGCTTGACCGCGATCCAGGCCAGACAGCCGATACCCGCGATGAGAAACAGTCCGACGCCCAGTTCCAGATTGATGCGCTTCATGATCGACCCCATTGCCGCCCCCTCCACTGCACGTCAATCTCCGGATGAACATCGCACTACGCCATCACCGAGCTGATGACGTAGTCGGCGAACAGCACCGCGATGAAAGACAGGACCACGGCCTCGGTCGTCGCGCGGCTGACACCCTCTGCGCCGAATGCGCCGTCGCGGTTCAGGTGCAGGAGGAACCCCTTGGCCGAACAGATCCACACGATCAACAGGCCGAACACGATCGACTTGATAAGCCCCATCTTGACGTCGTTCCACACGACCGAATCGTACATGCCCTGGAAATAGGCCCCTGCACTGATGCCGAACAGGCCGACGCCGACGAAGTATCCACCGACGACGCCGACGACGATGAACATCGCGGTGAGCAGCGGCTGGCAGATCACCCCGCCCACCAGGCGCGGGGCGAGCAGAAAGCGGTGCGGGTCGATCGCCATGCATTCGAGGGCGTCGATCTGCTCATCGATCCGCATGATACCGATCTCCGAACAGGTCGCCGAACCCGCGCGCCCGATGACCATCAGCGCGGCCAGCACAGGCCCAAGCTCGCGCACCAGGCTGAGGCCTACCGCAGACCCCAGCAGACTCACGGTACCGAACCGGACCAGGGTGTCGTGGAACTGCAGCGCCACCACCATCCCGGTGAACGCGCCGGAGACGACGATGAGCAGCCACGAGCGCGCCCCGATGAAATGGATCTGCCGGATCACGGGGCGCGGCCGCCAGGGGGGCGTCACTGCCCGCGCCACCGAACGCAGGAGCAGCAGGGTCATCATCCCCGACATGCGAACGAGGTACAGGCCGCGATCACCTGCCGCCTCGATGCCACGGACCAACGCGCCGGCAATCACCGCAAGGTGTCCCCTGGCAAGCCCCATCACCGTTTCATCCCGTCGCGGCGCATGCGCTATTTCGTCAACCGCTCGAGGTACGCATCCGCGTCGATAGCCTCGTTTCGGGGCCTGCGATGCAGCATATCCTGGATGTGCTCGTTCCCGCTCGCGCGTATCTCCTCGACGGTGCCGGTCTCGAGCACACGTCCGTCCTGGAGGACGGCGATGCGGTCGGCGATCTTGATGGCGCTTTCCAGTTCGTGGGTAACGACGACGATGGTGAGATTCATGGCGCGGCGCGCCATGAGGATCCGCTCGTCCAGCTCCACGGCGGTCACGGGATCCAGCCCGGCCGACGGCTCGTCGAAGAACAGGATCTTCGGATCTCCGACGATGGCGCGTGCCAGTCCCGCCCGCTTCAGCATGCCGCCGGAAAGCTGCGCGGGCATCATATCCTCGACGTCGCTGAGACCCATCATCTCCAACTTCATCCGGGCGATGATGCGTATGGTCCTGGCGTCCAGGTCCGTATGCTCGGTCAGCGGCAGCGAAACGTTCTCGCCGATGGTCAGCGACCCGATCATCGCCCCACCCTGAAAGGCAACGCCGAGTTGTTCCCTCAGGCGGTACAGTTCCCGCGTGCCGGCCCGCGTGACCTCGTGCCCCATGACACGGATCGATCCGCGGGTCGGTTGTTGCAAACCGAGCATGAGGCGCAGCAGCGTGCTCTTTCCGGAACCGCTGACTCCCATGATCACCATGATCTCGCCGGAATGCACCTCCAGATCGATACCATCGAGCACCAACCGGTGCCCGTAGTGAGCGACGACGCCCCGGGCATCGATCAGGACCTCCCCCGCCGTGTCCGGGCCGGGAGCGGACTCAGTCCGGGTCATTTCGCAACGAAGATGGCGCGTTCATGAGGGTGGCGGTCCACGCTCCCCGCGCAGCGGCTCAACCCGCGTCGCGTGAGATGCGCTCATCGACCGTCGCGTCGATCGGAAACACCTTGTCGAGTCGTGCGAGCTGCAGGACCTGCAACACCGGCCCCTTCACCCCCACCAGCCCGAAATCCAGATCGTTGTTCCTGGCGAGTTGATAGGCCTCGACCAGGGACGCGATCCCGGAGCTGTCCATGTAGCCGACCTCCCCGAGATCGACGAGCACCGGATGCCCGTCATCCAGTTCACTCAGCAACCGGTCCCTCAGTCCCGGGGAGAAGTGCAGATCCACCTCGCCCTTCAATTCCACGACCGTGTAGGCGCCCTCGGTGCGCGTAGACATTTCCATACCGGTGTGTGTCCTGTTCTGGTGTCATTGAGCGGCGAACCGCCGCCATTGTATCGAAATCGGTGAGGCGCGGGTCCCTGCACGCCTCAGCTTTCTGTCGCGAGGCTCATGCGCTTGCGCATTTCGAGCACGTTACCCCTTCCGTCCGCCGCCTCGGCGAAATCGTATCGATCCATGATCTTCGAGATCAGGAACATGCCGAGTCCACCCGGACTCAGTTCACTCGATGGGCGGCAGCAGACGGCCTCCGGATCCACCGGTTGAGCATAGTCGCGCAGGCGGATCACGCAATCGTTGCCCTGGACGAGGATCTGGATGACGATGTCACCCACTCCGCAGGCCCCATAGGCGTGGCGAATGATGTTTGCGCAGGCCTCGTCCACCGCCAGCGCCACCGAATCGATCTCGGAGCTGTCGCAGCCCCGGGTGCCGAGGGTTTCGCGTACCAGTTCGCGAACACCGAACAACTGGTCCGAGCTGGCTCTGAAGCGCATGCCGGCGAGTTCCTGCGGCTGCCCGCCAATATCCCGAGTTCGGTCGCTCACCCGGTGTGCCCCGTCATTGTTTCAGATCCACGGCCAGCACCGAGACGTCGTCACGCAGATTCGCATCGCCCTTCCACGAGACCGTAGCGTCGATCAGCCGGTCGATCGAGGTTTCGAGCGCTTCGTCGCGGGCGGATTCCACGATCGCCATGATCCGCTCACGGCCGAAGACCACGCCCTGGTCATTGCGCTCCTCGGTCAGCCCGTCGGAGTGCAGATACAGGCGCGCGCCCGGGCGCAGGTCGAGCACCGTGTCGTCATACTCGCTGTCGGGGAACAGACCGACGGGTACGGCCGGCACATCGTGAACCACGGCCCTGCCACCCTCGTGCATCAGCACCGGCCCCGGGTTTCCGGCGCTGACATAGGTGAACGAACACGCCTCCACGTCCAGCAGCCCGTAGAGTATCGAGAAGTATAACCGTCCCCTGCGGTCCATCGGATACAGGCGGTTCAGCCGGGAGACCACATCCGCGGGTCGCGTCACGACGTAGCCAACACCGCCCGCCGGGGTGGTGACCAGGCAGCTCCGGTCGGCCACGGGGAGCAGGGCGCGCGACACGGTGACCGCGAGCAGGGCGGAAGGCACACCATGGCCCGAGACATCCAATACGTACATCGCCACAAACCGGTCATCGATCCGGAACACGTTCAGGCCGTCACCACCGAGTTCCGCACTTGGCCGGTAGCGCCAGGCAAACCGGCACCGCTTCGTCTCGGGCATACTGTCCGGCAGCAGGGACTGCTGTACGCGGGAGGCGGCATCCAGATCGTCCCGCATGCGCTTGTTCGCGGCTTCCAGCGCCAGGTTACGCCGTTCCATGTGCCGTTCCAGCCGACGCAACTTCAGATGCGTGCCGACACGCGCGTTGACCTCCCCGGCGTGAAACGGTTTGGTGATGTAATCGATCGCCCCGAGTTCGAATCCCCGGACCTTTTCGCTCACCTCCCCAAGCGCGGACAGGAAGATCACGGCCGCCTCCGCCGTAGCCGGATCGTCCTTCAGCCTGCGGCATACCTCGAACCCGTCCATCCCCGGCATCATGATGTCCAGCAGCACCAGACGGGGGCCCGCCTTTCGGGCGATTGCGATGGCATCCTCGCCGTTCCTGGCCACCAGGATCCGGAAGCCCGCGCCGGCGAGCGTCTGGTAGAGGACCTGGAGGTTCACGGGATTGTCGTCGACGATCAGGACCTTCTCTTCCTCGCCTTCGTCCGCGACTTCGTCGAAGTCAGACACCGTCAACGACCACCCAGCTCCCCATCGATGCAGGCGATCAGTCCGGCAGCCTCGACCGGTTTCGCCAGAAAGGTGTGACCGCCGATCTCGGTACCTGCCGGTGTGGTCTCCTCGCGCGTCACGATGGCCGTGAGGAACACGACCGGCGTTGTCTTCACTAAGGGATCCTCCCTGAGCCTGGCGGCCACCTCGCGCCCTTCCATGTCCGGCAGCATTACGTCCAGCAGGACGAGATCGGGTGCCGTTTCCGAGGCGATCGACAGCGCCGTGTCGCCATCGCGGGCGATCGGCACCCGTGGACCCAGGTCCCTGAGCGTCCGGTAAAGCACCTGAAGGTTGGTGGCGTTGTCATCGGCGAGCAGCACGGTCTGCCGGTCTGCCGCATCGTCCGCCACTGCCGGCTCGCACATGGTTCTCCGAAAGCGATCGCGTTTGCGTGAAGATCAGGTTATCCACCACCCTTCGGCGGATCAAGTGCACTAAGGCGATTTCTGTCAAATGACATACCATCCTGCTTGTCTTTTCGTCCGTCCTCCGTGTTGCGACAACAGGCACATAGTTCGACTATGCGCCTGTTGTCGCGCCTTGATGACGAACGATCCCGGCGCGGCGCTTTCCCTGCTTTGCTTGGGCACCGGTCTTGGGCTTCCTGCCCAAGCCGTTCACTGCTTCGCAGCTCACCCGGCGCGATCTGGTATGTCATTTTCCGGCATTCGCCTAACGATCATGGAGGGGGTAGCCACCACCCCGGCAAATGAAAGAT
>JAJDOJ010000172.1 GCA_022340215.1 Gammaproteobacteria bacterium | reverse complement strand
CACGAGACAACACACCGGGATCTCTCCCGTCGCGCCGCCGCAATATTTCTAAACGCCCCGTTGGTCTATACTGGCCGTTTAGTTCCCGGGTGGTATTTCATGTTATTCAAATTCGTCATTCTTTTGCTGTTCGCCGCGATCATCTATAGCCTGATCAGCGGCATGGTCTTCCTGGTTCGCGACAAGGGGCAGTCCAAGCGTACCGTGAAGGCACTGACATTCAGGATCGCGCTTTCACTGATTGCGTTCGCACTACTGTTCATTGGCTACTACGCCGGTTGGATCCAGCCCCACGGCGTCATTCCCCAGTAGTCCCGCCTCTCACCCGCCGCGTGCAGGAAAACTAACGGGCGCCGCGGTCACGCGGCGCCCGTACGGTCAATCGATCGGTACGGCGTCGTTGTCCGGATCAGACCCAGTAGACGAAGATAAAGAGGCCCAGCCAGACGACGTCGACAAAGTGCCAGTACCACGCGACCGCCTCGAACGCAAAGTGATGCTCGGCGTTAAAGTGCCCCACGATACATCGAATCAGTATGACGATCAGCATGATCGTCCCGAGCGTCACGTGCAGACCGTGAAATCCCGTCAACAGGAAGAACGTGGATCCGTAGACACCAGAGCCCAGCGTCAGATTCAGCTCATGGTAGGCATGGACGTATTCGGTCGCCTGAAGCGCCAGGAAGGTGATACCGAGCGCGACTGTCGCAAACATGCCCAGGATCAGCTGCTTCCGATTGTTCTCTTTCAGGCCCCAATGCGCCCAGGTCACCGCGACGCCACTGGACAGCAGGATCAGGGTATTGAGGGCCGGGATCCCCCATGGGGGAATGATCTCGTAGTGGCCGCCGATGTCCGCGGGTCCGTTTGCCAGGGTGGGCCAGTTCCCCTCGTATCCCGGATACAACGTGGCATTGGTGACGACGCCGGTGCCTTCGCCGCTCAGCCATGGCATGGACAATTGCCTAACGTAGAAAAGGGCGCCAAAGAATGCCGCGAAGAACATCACCTCTGAAAAGATGAACCAGCTCATTCCCCACCGAAAGGAGCGATCGACCTGATCGTTGAAGGTGCCCGCCTGACTCTCCCTGATTACGGTGCCGAACCATCCAAACATCATGTAGATGAGGATTGCGGCACCGATCGCCATGGAAATGGGTCCAATATCAAAGCCGATGAGGAACATCGCGAATCCACCGAGCAGACAAAACAGCCCGACGGAGCCGATGAAGGGCCATCGGGTTCCGTGTGGAACGTAGTACTCACCTTGTGCATGTGCCATGCTGGTTGTTCTCCCTCTTCGTTAACCTGATACGTGGCTGGCTCGAGCCAGACGCTTCACTTGTGTTCACACCCTGGTCTTGCGGCTAGTTTCTCGAGGCCGTCTGGGTGACATCGAAAAACGTGTAGGACAGTGTGATCCGCTTGATGCGTTCGGGCAACGCGGGATCGACGACGAACCGCAGCGGCATCTCCCTGCCCTCACCGACATCAAACCTCTGATTGGTGAAACAGAAACACTCGGTCTTGTTGAAATACGAAGCCGCATTTCCCGGCGCGACCGACGGGACGGCCTGACCGACCAGCTCGAAGCCTGTCTCGTTCCGCGCGAAGAAGGTCGTGCCGTAGACACGTCCCGGATGAATCACCATCGACCTCTTGACGGGATAGAACTCCATGTTGAGGTTCTGGTTCAACGCGGCAACGAACTCGACGGTGACAGACCTGTCCTCGTCGACCTCGAAGCTTCGGGCCTGTGCGTCGGTCAACCGCCCCGACTTGCCGTTGGCCCCGGTGATCTCGCAGAACACGCTGTACAGCGGCACGAGCAGATACCCGAACCCAAACATGGCGAGGACGACCAGGACCAGCCGGCCTACCAGCCGCCGGTTCGATCTCTGTCGCGAATTGGTGCTCACATCGATCCCAGATAAAGGAACGCAAAGAGATAGAATCCCAATGCGATCAGCCCCACGATCGCGGCCGTTACGAGTACCCGCTTCCTTGTCTGTGTCTGCCTTTCTGCCTGCACCGAACTACTCTCCTACCGGTGGGTAGATCCCGTTCCCCGGCAGGGATCTCTCCCGGCCGGGTAAGGGTCTCACGCTACCCCGATACCGCCTTACTTCACCTCAGGCGGTGTCGTGAAGCTGTGATACGGGGGCGGAGACGGCAGCGTCCATTCCAGCCCTTCGGCGCCTTCCCATACCTGATCGGTCGCTTTCTCCCCCTCGCCGCGGATGCACTTGATCACCACATAGACAAGGATCAGCTGCGAGAAGCCGAAGATGTACGAGCCCACGCTCGATAGCATGTTCCAGTCGGTGAACTGCAGCGCGTAGTCGGGAATTCTCCTCGGCATACCGGCCAGCCCCAGGAAGTGCTGCGGAAAGAAGGTGACATTGAAGCCGATCATCGACAGCCAGAAATGGATCTTGCCCAGCTTCTCGTCGTACATACGACCGGTCCACTTGGGCAGCCACAGATAGACACCGCCCATGATGCCAATAACCGCACCGGTCACCAGGGTGTAATGGAAATGCGCCACCACGAAATAGGTGTCGTGGTACTGGAAATCGGCAGGCGCCACGCCCAGCATGAGGCCGGTGAATCCGCCGAGGGTGAACAGCACGATGGAACCGATCGCGAACAGCATCGGGGTCTCGAACGTCATCGAGCCGCGCCACATCGTCGCGGTCCAGTTGAACACCTTCACACCGGTCGGCACCGAAATCAGGACGGTCGCGTACATGAAGTAGAGCTCGCCGGCCAGTGGCATACCCACCGTGTACATGTGGTGCGCCCACACGATGAACGACAGAAAGGCGATGGACGCCGTGGCGTAGACCATCGAGCTGTATCCGAACAGCGGCTTGCGCGCGAACACCGGCACGATCTGGGAAAGGACACCGAAGGCCGGCAGGACGATGATGTACACCTCCGGGTGCCCGAAGAACCAGAAGATGTGCTGGAACATCACCGGATCACCACCACCGGCGGCGTTAAAAAACGAGGTACCGAAAAACTTGTCGGTAAGCATCATCGTCACCGCACCGGCGAGCACGGGCATGACCGCGACCAGAAGGAAGGCGGTGATCAGCCAGGTCCAGACGAACAGCGGCATCTTCATCAGCGTCATCCCCGGCGCGCGCAGGTTAAGAATGGTCGCGATGATGTTGATCGATCCCATGATCGACGACATGCCGAGCAGGTGAACGGAGAAGATCAGAAACGGAAACGCGTTGCCGGTCTGCAGTGTCAGCGGAGGATACATCGTCCATCCGCCGGCCGGGGCGCCGCCCGGCAGCAGCAGCGTCACGACCAGCATGAATCCCGCGAACGGGAGGATCCAGAAACTCCAGTTGTTCATTCGCGGCAGTGCCATGTCCGGCGCGCCGATCATCATCGGGATCATCCAGTTGGCGAGCCCCACCGCCGCCGGCATGACTGCGCCGAATACCATGATCAACCCATGCAGCGTGGTCATGGAATTGAAGAACTGCGGATCGACGATCTGCAGACCCGGCATGAAAAGTTCCGTGCGGATAACCAGCGCCATGGTGCCGCCGACAAAGAACATCGTAAACGAGAACCACAGGTACAGCGTACCGATGTCCTTGTGGTTCGTGGTGGTAATCCACCGCATGATGCCCGAGGGATGACCCTCATGATGGGCGTCGTCATGGGTTGTGACTGCGCTCATAGATTCAACTCCTTCCCGATTGATTTGATCGTGTAGCCCGAAATTCGCTTTGTGCTCTATGCACCGTGGCTGTTCACCTGAACTGCCGCGGGTTCCGCGGGATCTCCCGCCACGGCGGACGGAGCCGCGACGGCCGGACTGGCCGCCGTCGGCGCAGCGCTGGCGACCGAGGCCTTCTTCTGGGCGACCCACTGGTCGTACTCTTCCTGCTCGACCGCCCTGACGACGATCGGCATGAAACCGTGGTCACGACCGCAGAGTTCGGCGCACTGTCCCCTGTAGACACCGGGCTTCTCGATCCGGGTCCACATCTCGTTGACGAACCCCGGGATGGCGTCCCGCTTGACCGCCAATTCCGGAACCCACCAGGCATGAAGGACGTCGTTGGCGGTTATCAGGAACCGGATCTTCTTGTTGACAGGAAGTACCACCTCGTTGTCGACCTGGAGCAGGTAGTTCTCGTTCTTGGGCTCCTCGTTGTAGATCTCCGCGCGGGGTGTGGACAGAGTGCTGTAGAAGCTGACGCCGTCATCCAGGTAGTCGTAATGCCACTTCCATTGATACGCCGTGATCTTTACGGTCATATCCGAATCACTGGTATCTTCAATGTCGATCATGGCCTTGGTCGCGGGAATGGCGATCGCAATCAGTATCGCGAACGGGATCACCGTCCATATGAATTCCACCAGTGTACTCTCGTGAAACGTGGCGGCCTCGTGACCCCGGGACTTGCGGTGCTTCCAGATGGAATAGAACATCACCGAGAACACGCCGATACCGATCACAACACAAACCCAGAAGACCATCATGTGCAGGTCATAGAGTGTCCTGCTGGTGTTGGTCACGCCCACCGGCATGTTGTAGGGCTGCACGGCCATGGCCCGTCCGGCAACCAGGAATCCGGTCAAGGTGGCGAATAAGGATTGTCGTCCAGTCAGGGTCATTTACCCCCCCTCCATTACAATGAATAAATTCGTGTCTCCGCAAACCTTCAGCTTGCGCTTTCTTTCACTGGGAAACCGCACGGCGCAACGCCTCCGCCAGCTCTTTTCGTTCTTCGTCGTTCAGGAAGGCGCCCACTTCCACCTCCCTGCCGTGGCTGCCGACCGTCAGACGGCCAGGCCGTCCGGCTATGGGCGCCTGTAACCTGATCGCAGCCCAATACCTGCTGAAGGTGAAGCTAATCTCGGGACTGCGTCGCCCCCGCGACACTGCGATTTCGTCTTCACCGATCGTAATGACCTCGCGCCACTGTGATCGGCGCGAGCACAGATACAGGGCGATCGTCAGTACCACGATCTCGAGTCCCGCGAACGGCAGCATGGGCCAGTAACCAAGGAATGCAAATGGTGCCACCACAAAAATTAGTACCGCCGCGACTGACGCAATCACGAAAACGTTGCCCCGCCAGGAGAGCGAGCTGTTCGGCCTGATGACAAACATCATGGGATACCGCGGATTGTCCCTGCCCATCTGGCGCTACGAATCTCCCTGATTCCGCTGCGCGCGGCGCCTGCGACCCAGTGTCGCAGCCAGGCCGGACGATTCTATACGTGTAGCCGCCTTATTTACAAACGACAAAAATTTTATCCCCTCATAACATGTGGTAAGGGAGCCGCGGGAGTTCGGTTCGAGGCACCACAGCGGGTCACCGACCGGCGCGGGGATCAAACCTGACAACTAGATTTCCCCCCCCGCTCGAGACGTTCGCCGTGACACCCGCGGCGCCCAGGCATGTCCGTAGACAACCTCGTAGGTAGCCGGAAGCCGACCGTCGGCATCCCGATACCTGTCGTAGCCCCGCTTCAGTGCCTCAAGGCGCCCTTTCCCTGTCAGTCCGCGCGAACGCCCCCGGGTGTGATTGAACGCCCCTATCGCCTTCAAATCGCGCATCAGGTCGGTCAGATCGCTGAACGTAAGCGTGATCTTCTCCATATCCATGACGGGGTCGCAGAATCCCGCCGCAAGCAGGAGATCACCCACGTCATGCATGTCTGCGAAGGTATTGACGTGGGTGTCGTCGTCGACCGCTCGCCAGCTCTCGCGCAGTTCCATCAGCGTGTCGGGTCCGAGCGAACTGAATAGCAACAGGCCTTCGGGCGCCACGACACGATGCAGATCGCCTAGCGTCTTGCCGATATCGTTGCACCACTGCAGGGTGAGATTCGAGAACACGAGGTCGAAGGCATCGGGAGCGAAGGGCAGCGCTTCGGCGTCACCGCAGACGACCTCCGCCCGGCGCAGAAAAGAAAACCGCTGCCGGGTCCGCCGCAACATCGATTCGGCGATATCGAGTGCCACAACCCGGGCGCGACGGTACCGGTCGGCAAGCCCACGGGTCAACGCTCCCGTGCCGCTGCCCGCATCGAGGATCCGCACCGGGGTAATCCTGATCAGGTCCAGACGATCGAGCAGACGGCGACCAACCTCGCGCTGCAGCACCGCGGCCTCGTCGTAGGTCCTGGCGGCCCGCTCGAATCCGCGGCGCAGCCTGCGTTTGTCGAGACGATATCGGGCTTCCGCCGCCGTTATCCGCATTGCCAGAGCACCACACCAATCCCCTTCGCATCACACCCGGTACCCGCAAGTTTTCGTGCCGGGATCGACTCCGCTATCATGCTCCACACGTGACCGCAGCATCCCGGCGCAGGACTCCACCCCATTGGCGATGGCACCCGAAACGGGTCTGCCACGCATAGGCGCCAGTTGACCGCGTTTTACGGCACAACGCTTTCAGAAAACCGACAAGTACCTGCTTCATCCTGGAAATCTGCCAAAGGCACCGCTTAGTCTCTATAGGCTATGGTAACCGGAACATGACGACCGACTTCATGCTCATTGTCCTCGGGTACCTGCTCGGTTCAGTGTCTTGCGCGATCATCACCTGCCGGATCATGAGACTCCCGGACCCTCGCGAGCAGGGCTCGGGGAACCCCGGTGCGACCAATGTGCTTCGTACCGGTGGGAAAACAGCTGCCGCCCTCACTCTCCTCGGCGACATGCTCAAGGGGCTCATTCCCGTCCTCCTCGCAAGATATCTCGGTGTCGACGACGGGGTCCTCGGCGCCGTCGCTCTCGCCGCGGTACTCGGCCACATGTACCCGATCTTCTTTGGCTTCAAGGGAGGGAAGGGTGTTGCCACGGCCCTGGGTGTGCTGCTCGGGATCGACTGGCTGCTCGGGGCGATCTGGGCGGCGACCTGGCTGGGAATGGCATTCCTGTCTCGTATCTCGTCCCTGTCCGCCCTGACGGCGATGGCGCTGACACCCTTATATGCCTGGGTGATCACCGATTCGCTTCCCCTCACGGTAACCGCAATGATTCTTGCATTGATCGTGATATGGCGCCACCGAAGCAACATAAGACACCTGATCGAGGGGACGGAGGGCCGGATCTGACCACTGCGGGCCGGAGAACGGGGGGCTATGGCTTCAGCACTCGATTGGGACGCCGTCGGTCGTCCGGCCTGGACAGTTCGCCGAGCGGCCAGCGGGGGCGAACGCGGCTCGCAACATCGTCCCGTTCGCCGGATTGCATGCGCAGGGCACCGGTCAGCGCCACCATTGCACCGTTGTCTGTGCAGAATTCGGGTCGCGGATAGTACACCCGACCGCCCCGCTCCGCCGCCAGGCGGGAGATCGCCCCGCGCAGGCGCTGGTTCGCACTCACCCCGCCAGCGACCACCAGATCCGCCAGCCGTGTCTCATCCAGCGCCCGGCGGCACTTGATCACCAGTGTGTCGACGATCGCCTCTTCGAATGCCCGCGCGATATCCGCCCGCGCGCTTTCGTCAGCCGGGCCGTTCCTGAAGGCATTCAGCGCGTAGGTCTTGAGTCCACTGAAGCTGAAATCGAGCCCGGGCCGGTCGGTCATCGGCCTGGGAAAATGGTAGCGCGCGGGATTCCCGCCCACCGCGATCCGTGCCAGGGCCGGACCGCCGGGATAGCCCAGCCCCAGCAGTTTCGCCGTCTTGTCGAACGCCTCTCCCACGGCATCGTCGCGCGTCTCGCCCAGAAGCTCATAGTCTCCCACGGCAGACACACGGACCAGCATCGTATGTCCTCCGGAGACGAGCAGAGCGACAAGGGGCGGTATCGGGGGGCTTTCCCCCAACATCGGGGCCAGCAGATGCGCTTCCATATGGTGTATCCCGAGCACGGGCACGCCCAGAGACCACGCCAGACCCCGGGCCGCGCAGGCGCCCGCGAGCAGGGCCCCGATCAGACCGGGACCCGCCGTGTATGCGACGCCCTGAATCTCCTCCTTGCGGCGGCCGGCGCCGGCGAGCACGGTTCGCAGCAACGGGACCAGCTTGCGGACGTGGTCCCTGGAAGCGAGTTCGGGCACCACGCCGCCGTATTCTGCGTGCAGCGCCACCTGCGAGTACAGCGCGCGTGACTCCAAGCCACGCTCCTGGCTGTACAGCGCTGCACCTGTTTCGTCGCACGAGGTCTCGATCCCCAACACCAGCATCTTCGCCCGCCTCCCGGCCTTTTACATTCTGCAGGTCCGTCAGTATAATGCCCGACCCTCAAAATCATGGCTGGACCAGTACCCAACCCAGGTGAGCGCATGCCCAATATTCGTGTCAAGGAAAACGAACCCTTCGATGTCGCCATCCGGCGCTTTCGTCGCGCCTGCGAAAAGGCCGGCGTCCTAACCGAGGTTCGCCGCAGGGAGTTCTACGAGAAGCCCACGACCGTCAGAAAGCGCAAGGCCGCCGCGGCGGTGAAGCGGCACCTCAAGCGTCTGTCCAAGGATAACGCCCGCCGCGTGCGCCTCTACTAGGCGCTTACCCCGAAACGCCCTCGCCGTACTGCTGGCCATGTCAGATCTGAAGGTCCGTCTGCAGGACGAGATGAAGGCTGCGCTGCGCGCCGGGCAGAAAGAGCGACTGGGCACGATTCGCCTCGTGATCGCAGCGGTCAAGCAGAAGGAGATCGACTCCCGCGCCGCGCTGGACGACAGCGGCATGCTGGCCGTCCTGGACCGTATGACCAGGCAGAGACGCGAGTCCATTTCACTGTTCGAGCAGGCCGGTCGTGACGATCTCGTCGAGAAGGAACGGGCTGAGCTCGAGCTGCTGCAGGAATTCCTGCCCGCACCGCTGACGGAGTCTGAGATCGACGCACTGGTCTCAGCCGCCGTCGAGGAGACGGGCGCGTCGTCCGTTCGGGACATGGGCGCGGTGATGGGGAAACTGAAACCTGCACTGCAGGGACGCGCCGATATGGGTGCGGTAAGTGCCAGGGTTCGCAGCCGGCTCTCGGGCTAGCACCCGAAATCGCAGCGACGACCACCACCAGCCCTTGAGGGGCCTCCCGTCCCGCAACCGATGCGATGCAATCTGCCAGGTCATTCCACGAATTTGCCGGGCGCCGGAATACCTGGCTCATTCGGATTTCTTGCTTATGAACGACCGATTTCTCAGGGCGCTGCGCCGCCAGCCGGTGGACGCCACACCCATCTGGATCATGCGGCAGGCAGGGCGTTATCTGCCCGAATACAGGGAAACCCGTGCCCGCGCGGGGGATTTCCTGACCCTGTGCAAGACGCCGGAGCTGGCCTGTGAAGTCACCCTGCAACCCTTGGAGCGCTTCGATCTGGATGCGGCTATCCTGTTTTCCGACATCCTGACGATCCCCGACGCAATGGGTCTCGAGCTGGGATTCACCGAGGGTGAAGGCCCCCGATTCGCGAATCCCGTTCGCGACAAGGCGGCGATCGAGCGGCTCGGGGTGCCGGATCCGGAAGCGGACCTCGGCTACGTGATGGAGGCGGTGCGGGTGATCCGGCGTGACCTTGCGGGTCGCGTCCCGTTGATCGGTTTTTCGGGCAGTCCGTGGACGCTTGCGACGTACATGGTGGAAGGCCACGGAAGCAAGGAGTTCCCCACGATCAAGGCCATGATGTACGACGATCCGCAGACCCTGGGCCGGTTGTTGCAGGTATTGAGCGAAAGTGTCACGGAATACCTCCACTGCCAGATCAAGGCCGGCGCGCAGGCCGTCATGATCTTCGACACCTGGGGCGGCGCCCTGACGCCACGGGACTACCGGCGGTTCTCCCTGGAACCCATGCACCGGATCGTCAGCGAGCTGTCCCGCCGGCCCGATGCGGCTGACATACCCGTCATCCTGTTTACCAAGGGCGGTGGGGCCTGGCTGGAATGGATGGCCGACACCGGTTGCGCCGCTCTCGGACTGGACTGGACACAGGACATCGCCGATGCGCGCCGGCGCGTCGGCGACCGCGTGGCGCTGCAGGGCAACCTCGACCCGTCCGTCCTGTTTGCCACCCCACCCCGGATTCGGGAGGAAGCGGCCCGTGTCCTCGAGGGTTTCGGCGAGGGCGAGGGCCATGTTTTCAATCTGGGCCATGGGATCAACCAGCACGTACCGCCAGATCACGTGGCCGCCCTGGTCGATGCCGTGCACGAACTCAGCCACCCCATGCATGCAAGCGCGTTACCGGCGCAGTGACCGCTTCCACGATCGGACCGCGACCGTCCAGCCGGCCGGCTACCCGCAAAGTTCCCTGAATCTTCTCGTCACAGTCTCGAGGGAGGCGCGCGCCATGGGCTTCCCGTCGACGACGCTATCCGGGGCATGGTGCAGTTCGGAAGGAGAAAAGATGAGCGTCTCCACCTCTTCCCCTGACACGGAGAATACGAATCCGGGGTAGTTGCGGTACTCGCCGCGGAATCGCAATCTGCGCTCGACGGGGCTGTAGCGGTAGCGGGAATCGATTAGTCGCAGCAGGATGTCCTCGGCGGCATCCGAGAAGGCGTGGAGGCTGATGACCGCGTGGCGTCCGGCCGTTCCATTCAACATCGGGCCGACCAGGCGTGGACTGAAATCCTGCAGGAACCGCATGGCATCGATCGCCGCCGACCAGAGTTCCCGCTCGCGCAGATAGTCCTGTTCGGTGAAGAACAGCTCCCTGTGCTGCAGGATGGCCTGTTCGATCTCTTCGTTGGCGGGTAACGAACCTCGCCCACTGCCCGCTCCGCTATGCTCGGCCGCCTTGCGCTTGGCCAGTTGAAAGTCACGAATGCCCTCGTCCAGGATGAGGCGCGCGGCTTCCTGCGCGATCAGGATTCGGGTTCGCTGACTCCACTGGTTTGCCATGGGATTCGAACGGTCTCGATCAGCCGGTATCCACCGGTTTCCGAACCGGGGCTTTTCCAGCCCGATTTCTTCGGTGACGCGATACGGCGATCAGAACAGCTCGTCGCTGGAATTGCCACCCCCAGCGTACGGACGGTCCAGCGGGCGGCGATCGACGGTTCTCTGCTTCGGCACGTGATCGGCCCTGAAGATCTCGAAGATCGCGCCCTTGTCGCCGCTGCCCGCGCGGTCACCGGTTTCCGGGTCGATGCGCACCGCTACCATTCCGTCCGGACGGGCCATAGCATGTTCGGGCCTGCCGTCCAGTGCAACTCGCATATAATCCATCCATACCGGCAGGGCCGCCGCACCACCCGTTTCCCTTGCCCCGAGCGTGTGATTCTCGTCGAAACCTACCCAGGCCACCGCGACCAGGTCCGCGTTGAACCCGCTGAACCAGGCATCGTGCTGATCGTTGGTCGTACCGGTCTTGCCGGCCAGATCGGATCTCCCAAGCGCCTTCGCCTTGCGGCCCGTGCCGCGCCGTATCACGTCCTGCATCATACTGACCATCTGATAGGCGTTCTCGGCCGGGATGACACGCTCGGCCATCTGTACACCATTTTCGACCGGAAGGACCCCCTCCCCATCGCCGCTGACCGGAACCCGGGCGGCTGGTTCCTCGCCGGCCGCATCCACAGCGGATTCGCAAGGCTCGGCGCATGCCCTTGGAGGGTTCGCCTGGTAGATGGTGTGGCCTTTTCTGGCGATTCTTTCGATGAAATACGGTTCGATCCGAAATCCGCCGTTGGCGAACACGGCGTAGGCCGACGCAAGTTCCAATGGTGTCACCTCGCCACTGCCGAGCGCGATGGATAGGTTCCGGGGGAACCGATCGGTATCGAATCCGAACAACTTGCCGTATTCCAGCGCATACCCGACACCGATCTGGCGCAGTATCCGGATGGAGACGAGATTGCGAGATTTCGTCAACGCCTCGCGCAGGCGGGTCGGGCCGTGGAAACGACCGCTGTAGTTCTCCGGGCGCCACGTGCGCTCGAGCTGGCTGTCGCTGAACACGACCGGTGCGTCGTTGATGACGGTCGCGGGTGTCATATCCTTTTCCAGCGCGGCGGAATAAATGAATGGCTTGAAACTCGAACCCGGCTGTCGTCTCGCCTGTGTGACCCGGTTGAACTTGCTGATGTAGTAGTCGAACCCTCCCGCCAACGCGACTATCGCGCCGTCGCCCGCATCCAGCGACACCAGCGCCCCGGCCACCCGGGGGACATCCCCCAGCATCCAGGTGCCGTCGTGCTCCCGGTAGACCCGTACGACGTCACCCGGACTGAGGACGTCCGATGCGTTCTTGGGCGCTTCTCCCATCTGAATGCCATCGATATAAGGTCGCGCCCAGGACATCCCCTCCCAGGGAAGGGTCACCCGACCCTCGGACTCGAGGAACAGTTCCGCCGTCTTCCCCTCGACCGAAACCACAACGGCAGGCATCAAACCCGCGATGGACGGATATCCCGCGAGCACGTCGATCAACGCCGACTCGTCTTCAAGACGTTCGGCATCCGACCTGGCCAGCGGGCCGAGATAGCCATGCCTGCGACCATAGGCGAGGAGCCCATTGAATAGCGCCTGGTCCGCGGCCGCCTGGAGTCTGGAATCCACCGTCGTGTATACCTCGTATCCGCCGTTGTATACATCAGGGCCGAAGCGGGACACCATCTCCGCCCGGGCCATCTCGCCCACGTAAGGCGCCTGCACGTCGGAGGCCGCCCGATGCAGGGCTGCCGTAACCGGAGCCGCCTTCGCCGCACGATAGGCGTCCTCATCCAGATATCGCAGCTCCAGCATACGGCGCAGGACATAGCCCCTGCGCAGGAGCGCGCGCATCGGATCGGTCACGGGATTGTAGGCGGAGGGCGCCTTCGGCAGGCCCGCGATCATCGCGATCTGCGCAAGGTCCAGTTCATGTGCTTCCCTGCCGTAGTACACCTCAGCAGCAGCACCGACTCCGTACGCCCGTTGTCCGAGGTATATCTTGTTCAGATAGAGTTCGAGGATCTCTTCCTTGGTCAGTTCATGCTCGATACTCAGTGCCAGGAAGATCTCCCGAAGCTTGCGAATATAGGTTCGTTCGCGGGTAAGGAAGAAATTCCGGGCCAGTTGCATCGTGATCGTCGAGCCCCCTTGACCCTTCTCGCCCGTTCTCGCCAGTTCGATCGCCGCGCGAAGCAGGCCCTGATAGTCGACACCCGGATGTTCGAAAAACCTGTCGTCCTCCGCGGCCAGAAAGGCCTGCCGCATCAGTTCCGGGATCTGTTCGTAACTCAGTGGCTTACGGCGCTTCTCACCATACTCTGTGATCAGCCCCCCGTCCCGGCTGTAGATGCGGAGCGGCACCTGCAGTTGGACGTCTTTCAGGATCGAAACCGGGGGCATTCCGGGGGCGAGATAGAGGTAGGCGCCCAACGCAATGATCATGCAGATGACGGACAGCACGAAAAAAGCGATCAAGCCGCCACGGACGATATTCATGAGGATGGGCATGCCGCCTAGAATTATATCAATCCGAAATCGGGGTCGTGAAAAATATCTCCCTCTCCGAGGAAAAACAGGATTTTGTGTCTAAACTACTAGTATTCAGGGTTGGCGGCGTCTGCCGAAATAAAAACCGAATCACTCTCCAACCACACCGACCTTCTGGGATATAGCCTTGTTTTTCAAATCAAAGAAGATGCCCCTCGTGGCGCTCGATGTAACGTCGACGTCCGTCAAGCTGCTCGAGTTGAGCCAGTCGGGTTCGCGGTACCGTGTGGAACACCATGCGGTCGAACCCCTTCCGCCCAACTCGGTCACCGAGAAAAACATCTCCGATGTGGACGCCGTGGCAGAGACGATTCGCAGAGCGGTAAAGCGCTCCGGCACCAAAAATCGAAACTGCGCCATGGCGGTCTCGGGCTCGGCCGTTATCACCAAGATCATTACGATGCCGTCGTCACTCGGCGAGAACGAGCTCGAGGCGCAGGTGCAGCTGGAAGCCGACCAGTACATCCCGTATGCGCTCGACGAGGTCAACCTGGATTTCGAGGTCCTCGGCAGTACAGAGGGGAACCCGGAAACGGTGGATGTGCTGCTCGCCGCATCGCGAAGCGAGAACGTGGAGATGCGCGTCGCGGCCGCCGAGGCCGCCGGGCTTACGCCCAAGGTCATGGACGTCGAGCCATATACGATCGAGAACGCCTATGCGCTGCTCGCGGACCAGATCGCCGAAGAGGGACTCGGCAAGTCGGTCGCGGTGTTCGACATCGGGGCGACGATGACCAGTCTCGAAGTCCTCGACGATCAGAAGATGATCTATACCCGGGAACAGGCGTTCGGCGGAAGACAGCTCACCGAAGAGATCATGCGCCGCTATGGTCTGACCTACGAAGAGGCGGGCCTGGCCAAGAAGGAAGGCGGACTTCCTGAGAACTACGTCACCGATGTCCTGGATCCGTTCAAGGAGACGGTGGCCCAACAGATCAACCGGTTTCTGCAGTTCTACTACTCGGCCAGTCAGTCGAATAGTGTGGATCAGATCGTGCTGGCCGGTGGGTGCGCGGCGCTTCCCGGCATCGACGAGATGGTCGAGACCCGCCTCAGGATTCCAACGAATGTCGCCAATCCCTTCAGCCGAATGTCGACGAGCAGCCGGGTCAGCGGCCAGAAACTCGGCGACGACGCCCCATCGATGATGATTGCCTGCGGACTGGCACTGAGGAGTTTCCACTGATGTCGCACATTAACCTTCTGCCGTGGCGCGAGACGCGGCGAAAGAACCAGCAGAAGGAGTTCATTGCGCTGCTGGGATTCGCAGCCGTAACCGCGGCGATCGCCGTCGGGCTCGTGCACATCCACGTCAACGGCCTGATCGATCACCAGAAACTGAGAAACACGTACCTCGAGAACGAGATCGCCATCCTGGACAACAAGATTAAGGAGATCAGGAAACTCGAGGCCACACGAAAGGCACTGGTCGAGCGCATGAGCGTCATCGAGAACCTCCAGGCCACGCGTCCGAGCATCGTACACCTGTTCGACGAACTGATCGTCACGCTGCCAGAGGGTACGTATTTGACATCGGTCAAGCAGACCGGAGAGAACCTGGCGATCAAGGGCAAGGCCGAGTCGAATGCGCGGGTTTCCGCCTACATGCGCAACATCGACAAATCGGACTGGGTACAGGGTTCCCGTCTCGACGTCATCGAGACGCACCAGCAGGACGGTCTTCGGGTCAGCGATTTCTCTTTGCAGGCCAGCCAGACCTCCCCTCAAAAGAAAGCGAAGGCCGAAAAGGAGCGTTGATCGTGGACTGGAATGAAGTCAAGAATCTCGACCTGTCGAACATCAGCACCTCTTCCCTTCCCCTACGTGTCGTCGTGATCGTGATCATCTGCGCGACAATCGGGTTTGCCGGCTACTGGTTCGACACGAAAAAGCAGGTGGTCGACCTCAAGGGGGTCGAAGCACGGGAGGTCGAGCTCAAACAGACCTTCGAGTTCAAGCAGAAAAAGGCAGCGAACCTGGAGCTCTACAAGGAGCAGCTCGCCGAGATGCGCCGCACCTTCGGGGCGCTGCTTCGACAGCTGCCCAGCGAAACCGAGATCCCCGGCCTGATCGTCGACATCTCGCAGACCGGACTGTCCGCCGGATTGGAAATCGAACTCTTCAAACCACGGCCTGAGGTCAAGAAGGACTTCTACGCAGAGACACCAATCGAACTCAGGGTCAAGGGCAACTATCACCAGTTCGGTGAGTTCGCCAGCGGAGTTGCCGCCCTGCCCCGGATCGTGACTCTGGAAAACGTCGAATTGACGCCTGGCGCACCGATGACCATGTCGGCGACGGCCAAGACATACCGGTATCTGGAGGGTGGCGAGTAATGGCGGCGAAAGCGAGAGATATCAGGAATCGTCGTTCCGCAATGAAATGGGCGCGTTCGATCTGTCTGCTGGCGGTCACGGGCACCCTTCTGACCGGTTGCGGCAAAAACATGTACGACCTCGAGCAATATGTCGATGAGGTGAAGTCGCGCAAGCCCGCGGGAATCGAATCTGTACCCCAGCCGAAACCCTATGTGAAATTCGAGTACCAGGCCGAGAACCGGCGCGATCCGTTCGATGCCAGTATCCTCGCGGCATCCGACCTGGTGATCAACAAACGGCCGACGGGCGAGATATTCCCCGACGCCAATCGCCCGATCGAGTTTCTCGAATCGTTTCCCCTGGACACCCTGAGGATGGTGGGAACCATGGAACAGGAAGAGCAGCTTTGGGCCCTGATTCAGACCCCTGACACGACCATTCAGCGAGTTTCCCCAGGAAACCACATGGGTCAGAACTACGGAAAGATCAATGCCATCGGCGAGTACAGCGTCGACCTGACCGAGATCATCCCGGACGGCTTCGGCGGCTGGAGAAAACGTAACCAGACCATCGCCCTCCGCGAATAGTCCGGGAGAAGCATATCTAATGAAATCTGACTACCCGAGTCCAAGGACAGCCACCATGACAACACCGGCGCACGATACTTCGTCTCGATTGGCACGCATTTCCCGCCGCTCCCGACTACGTCCACGTGGCGCGGGGTCAGAATGGTGGTCGCGGATTCTGGTGTTGATAGCGGGGCTGTTCGCGGCTCAGGTCGCCGCAGCAGAAACCGTACTCGAGGACATTAAATATTCCTCTCTGGCCGGCGACAAGGTCCAGATCGCGCTGAAGTTCTCTTCGAACCCTCCCGAAGCCGTGTCGTTCACGGTCGACAACCCCGCGCGAATCGCCCTGGATTTCTCGGACACCCGTGTCGGTCTGGACAAACGATCGGAAACGGTCGGCATCGGGGCCGTGCGAAGCATCAATGCCGCCGAGGCACAAGGCCGCACACGCGTGGTGATTAACCTGTCACACATGGTGGGATATCAGTCGGACATCTCCGGTAACGAGATGATTCTCACCGTAGGTGAAGAAGGCGCACGTCACGCCGCTACGAGCAGCCCCACCGGTAGTGCCACCACCGGTGGCGCCCCGACCGTCACCGGCGTCGACTTCCAGCGCGGTGTCGCCGGCGAAGGCAGGGTCATCGTCAGCCTCTCCAATCCAAAGATCCCCGTGGATATAACGGAGCAGGGTAACAAGATCATCCTCGACATCCCGGAAACCGCACTGGCCGACGGCCTGCAACGGCGCATGGACGTCGTCGACTTCGCAACCCCGGTCACCACGATCGACGCCTACAAGGAAGGCCGCGATGTGCGCCTCGTGATCTCCCCCCAAGGCGACTGGGAGCATCTCGCCTACCAGACCGATAACGAGTTCACGGTCGAGGTCAAGGAGGTTCCCAAGACCATCAGTGAGGCACGCAAGCAGGCTCAGTTCGAGGGGCAAAGGCTGTCACTCAACTTCCAGGACATCGAAACCCGTTCGGTGCTGCAGCTCATCGCCGATTTCACCGGCCTCAACCTCGTGGTCAGCGACTCGGTCGGCGGCAGCCTGACGCTGCGCCTCAAGAACGTCCCCTGGGACCAGGCGCTCGACATCATCCTGAAGACCAAGGGTCTGGCGATGCGAAAGGCCGGAAATGTGCTCCTGATCGCGCCCACCGAAGAGATCGCGGCACGCGAGAAGCTGGAACTCGAGGCGCAGCAGCAAGTCGAGGAGCTCGCGCCGACGCAGACCGAGTTCATCCAGGTGAACTACGCACGGGCAGCGGACATAGCCGCCCTGCTCAAGGCCCCCGAGAATTCCCTGCTCGGCGAAAGGGGCCGGGTCGGCATCGACACCCGCACCAACACCCTCCTGGTACAGGACACCACGGTCAAACTGGAAGAGATCCGCAGCCTGGTCGAGCGTCTCGACGTCCCGGTCCGCCAGGTTCTCATCGAGTCACGGATCGTCACCGCCGAAGACAACTTTTCCAAGGAACTGGGTGTGCGGTTCGGCGTCACGAACGTCGGCGAGGGCATCGGCGGCGCGAACGCCAGTGCCATCTCGGGTACGCTGGAGGGGGCGAACAACGCCATCAACGGCCGCCCCGTATCGCTGAACGAAGGCTTGAACGTCAACCTGCCGGTGGTGAACCCCGCCGGGTCGTTCGGGCTGGCGCTCGCCAAGCTCCCGCTGGGCTACATGGTGCAGCTCGAGCTTAGCGCGGCGCAGGCAGAAGAACGCGTCGAGATCGTCTCCACACCGCGGGTCATCACCTCTAACCAGACCCAGGCCAGGATCGAGCGCGGTACCGAGATCCCCTATCAGGAGGCGTCCTCCAGCGGCGCCACCTCGACCTCCTTCAAGAAGGCAGTGCTGAGCCTGGAGGTGACCCCGACCATCACCCCCGACGACCGGATCTTCCTGGATCTTTCCGTCACCAAGGACGACGTGGGTGAGATCTTCAACGGTGTGCCCAGTATCGATACCCGCGCCGTCCAGACCCAGGTCCTGGTGGACAACGGACAGACGGTGGTACTGGGCGGGATCTACGACACGGAGAAACGGGACGAATCCGACAGCGTGCCCTTCCTCGGAGACGTTCCGCTGGTTGGCCGCCTGTTCCGAACCGATTTCAATCAGCTCGACAAAGCCGAACTGCTGATCTTCATCACGCCCAAGATCATTCAGCAGAACATTGCCCAAAACCCCTGAGAAAGGGACAAAATGGCAACGAAAAAAGGCCCCGCCTCCCGGCGGGGCCTTTTTTTCCCGGCCATCTCCACTGCTCTCAAGGACGGATGTCTGCGTATCCCTCCTCCTGTAGTTCGACGATGCGCTGCACACCGGCAGGCACCACCTCCACCCCTTCGACAAGCTGCGGCAACTTGCCCGGCTTACGCTTGATCTTGTCCATGGTATTGCCACAGGCACCGAACTTGATGTCCTGCTGACTCAAGCTCGGTACCCGTGAGGACTCGGGACTTGGGACTCTTCCCGGTAAAGATGCTGAGACCGGGTCCATAGGCGACCACCTCGACCTGGACGTTGTCCATGCCGTAGGCCTTCTGCAGGTTGAGCGCGTTGTTGAGCGCGACCTTCTGCGTCTGCGGGTCGTCGCTGCTGACCTGGATCACCACCTTATGCTCGGCGAACTCTCCGGCGCCCCCCACCATCGGGGGTGAAAAGAATCAGGGCGAAAATTACCCAATCGACCATCGTGTGCGTGACATGGCTTCCATCCTCCGCTACTGTTTTCAGGGCCAGTCTATCACCAGGCAATGAAGCGGATCGCCGGCATGTACCCGGACGTCTCCTCTATGAATAGCCGACACGCACATGAGCTGCGTTTATGAGCCAACTTGTTATGGGCGTTTCCCGGTGACCCGGACGAGTTAGACTAGGTCAGGGAAAGCGCGCCGTCCGCCGGATGATTTCGAAGCCCCCATGATTCCTCGAATTGCCGTCGTTTGTCTCTTCGCGCCAATCATGATCTGCGCGTCCTCCCAGGCAGCGCAGAGGATCGTTGGCGGGCAGTCGTCCTCGATCACGCGCTGGCCGGCAACCGTGGCGATCATCGACCGGACCAAATCCCTTCAGTTCTGTGGCGGCAGTCTGATCGCGTCCAACTGGGTACTTACCGCAGCACACTGCGTCGTCGACGACAACGGCATCGTGACCGAAGCCTCCGGGATCGGGGTGCTGGCCGGGACCTCCGATCTCACGATCGCCGAGCCAACGACGGAATTCCACCTGGTGACGAACGTTATTGCACACCAACGCTACGACCCGGTGACCACGCGAAACGACATCGCACTCCTGGAACTTGCGACGCGCTCCACGATCACACCGATTCCCCTGTACCTGGGTGCCCCACCGGTCGGTACGCTGGCGACCGTGGTGGGTTGGGGAGATCTCGAACCCCGGGCGCGAACCCCCACCACGCTGCACGAAGTCGAGGTATCGGTCATCTCCAATGCAACCTGCAACGCGCCGGCGGCCTATAACGGGACTATTATCGACTCTCAGCTCTGCGCGGGTTTCCCCGAAGGTGGGCAGGACGCCTGCGCCGGAGACAGCGGCGGTCCGCTGATGGCCGTTCAGGATGGCGAATACCGGCAGATCGGGATCGTCAGCTTCGGGGTCGGTTGCGCCAGACCGAACAAATTCGGCGTCTACACCCGGATTCAGTCCTTCCAGGACGACATCGAACAACTGACGAGTGTGACACCGCCCGTGCAGGCCACGACGCCCGGGGACGCAACCGACGGCGGAGGCGGTACCACGGGTCCCATGGAACTCGTCCTATGGATACTTCCCGCCTTGGCCTTCGCGGTCCCGCGAAAGCGCTGACACCGCCTCTCCGACGGGTCCGATTCGATGACCGAGCCCCGTTACGTACCGAGCCAGGGTGTGCCAGAGGCCGACTGATTGCGCATAATTACGGGCGCCGCCGTGTCCCGGAATACCTACGCATCGACACCTGGATCCTTTCGAACCTTGAAATCACTGCCCCAGAACATCTTTCTAGTTGGCCCGATGGGCGCCGGCAAGACGGCCGTCGGCCGTCAGATCGCCCGCCGGCTGAAACACCAGTTCCTGGACAGCGACCACGAACTGGAGCGTCGCACGGGAGTCGACATCCCGACGATTTTCGAGTTCGAGGGCGAGGAGGGCTTCCGCTCGCGGGAGAGCGCGGTTATCGACGAGCTGACCCAAGGCAGGGGTATCGTGCTCGCCACCGGCGGGGGCGCGGCGCTCGATCCGATCAATCGCCGCCATCTGGCAGCCCGGGGTACGGTGATTTACCTCTGCACGACCATCGACACCCAACTGGAACGTACCTCACGCGACCGCAACCGGCCGTTGCTGCAGACCAGCGACCCCAGGGCGCGGCTGGAGTCCCTGATGGCCGTGAGGGACCCGCTATACCGGGAGATTGCCGACATCGTCGTCAGCACCGACAACACCCGGGTGCCCCTTCTGGTCAATGGCATCATCAAGCGTCTTGAATCACTTTGAGCGCATACTACCGGAGTATATTTGCTGAAATATCCGGGTTAATATTCTCTGGATGGAAACACTGACCGTCAGCCTGGGGGAGCGATCCTATCCCATCTATATCGGTTCGGGCCTGCTCTGCCGGCCGGGTCTGCTCCGGCAGCACGTCGCCGGAGACCAGACCATGACGGTAAGCAACGAAATCGTCGCACCGCTCTACCTGGCACGGCTCGAAGAAGCGGTATCGGGGTTCCGACACGACGCGGTTATCCTGCCCGACGGGGAACAGTTCAAGAACCTGGATACCCTGAATTCGGTGTTCACTGGGTTGCTCGAGAAGCGCCATGATCGCGGTACCACGCTGATCGCGCTCGGTGGAGGGGTGGTCGGCGACATCACCGGATTCGCGGCGGCGAGTTACCAGCGAGGGGTCGACTTCATCCAGGTGCCGACCACGCTGCTGGCACAGGTCGACTCCTCGGTCGGCGGCAAGACCGGTGTCAATCACCCGCTGGGTAAGAACATGATCGGCGCTTTCCACCAGCCACGCTGCGTCGTCATCGAGACCGATACCCTGGACACCCTCGAAGACCGGCAGATGAGCGCGGGCCTCGCCGAGGTGATCAAGTACGGCCTGATCGAGGACGAGTCGTTCTTCGCCTGGCTGGAGGAGAACATCGAGGCCCTGATGCGGCGCGACAAGGACGCGCTCCAGTACGCGATCTGCGAGTCCTGCGCGAGCAAGGCGCGCGTGGTTGCCGACGACGAGCGGGAACGCAGCGGTCGACGCGCACTGCTGAACCTCGGTCATACCTTCGGCCACGCGATCGAAACCGGTACGGGGTATGGCGCCTGGCTGCACGGGGAGGCGGTCGGTTGCGGTATGGTGATGGCAGCGGATCTGTCACGACGCATGGGCTGGCTCGACGCGGGCGATGTCGCGAGAATCCGGGATCTCGTTCGCCGGGCACGACTTCCCGACGAACCCCCGACATCCATGGATGCGGACCGGTTCACTTCGCTGATGTCGGTGGACAAGAAGGTGCAGCGCGGCCGCCTTCGCCTGGTCCTGCTGCGTGCCCTGGGCGATGCGGTCCTCAGCGAGGATTTCGATGCAGGGGCCCTGAGGGCCACGCTGGAAGCTGCCTGAGCGCCGAAAAGGCGCCGTATACCCGGACCGCGTAACGTGCGCATCGGCGGCGGGAGTCGCGGAAATTTCCCCGGACTCAAGCCGGAAGGACAGACGACCACCCACCGAATGAAAGGCAGGATCCCGCGCCAGTTCATCGACGACCTGATCAACAAAGCGGACATCGTGCCAATCATCGAGGCCCGGGTACCGCTCAAGCGGCGCGGCAAGGAGTACGTCGCCTGCTGCCCCTTCCATACCGAAAACACCCCCTCGTTCAGCGTCAGTCCCACGAAACAGTTCTACCACTGCTTTGGATGCGGGGCCCACGGCACGGTCATCGACTTCATGATGCAATTCGAGCGGTTGGAGTTTCCCGACGCCGTTGAATCCCTCGCAGCCGAACTCGGCATGGAGGTCCCCCGTGAAGAAAGCGAGTCCGTCAACCGAAAACCGACGCCATACGAGGTCCTGCATACCGCAGCCGGGTTCTATCGCCGGTGCCTCAGGGACAGCCCGCGCGCCATCGAGTACCTGAAGTCCCGTGGTATCAGTGGGCGGACCGCCGCGGCATTCGGGATCGGCTACGCGCCCGCGGGCTGGCACACCCTGCGAAAGCTCGCCGGCGCGGGCGAACGCGAACTGATCGACGCCGGCCTGGTGATTCGCCGCGACGACGGGCAGACCTACGACCGGTTTCGCGACCGGATCATGTTTCCGATCCGGGACCGCAGGGGCAGGGTCATCGCCTTCGGCGGACGCATCCTCGACCAGAGCCAGCCGAAATACCTGAACTCGCCCGAGTCGGCCGCGTTCGACAAGGGTTCTACGCTGTACGGCCTGTACGACGTGCTCCAGGCGGATCCAAAACCGTCGAGCCTGTTGCTCGTCGAGGGATACATGGATGTCGTCGCCCTGGCGCAGCACGGGGTGGGAAACGCCGTCGCCGCCCTGGGCACGGCAACCACGCAGGCCCATCTCGTGCAGGCGCTGCGCATCGCGGCCGAGATCGTCTTCTGCTACGACGGGGACGACGCGGGCAGGGAAGCGGCATGGAGGGCTGCAGGCAACCTGATGTCCGTCTTCCGGGATGGACTCGAGGCGCGCTTCCTGATCCTGCCGCAAGGCGAGGACCCCGACAGCATGATCCGAATGGAGGGCGCGGATGCCTTCAGGCAACGGATCGAAACCGCGCCGCCGTTGTCTACATTTCTGTTCGACAGACTGTCACAGGAAATCGGAGGGGATTCTGTCGCAGACAGGGCCAGGCTTGCCGAGCGCGCCACGCCCATGCTGAGACGACTGCCAAACGGCGTCTTCAAAAGGCTGATGTACGAGCAACTGAGCCACAGGGTCGGTGTAACGATTACCCCCGACAGGCCGGCGCCTGTCCGGCGTAGGGAAGGCTTCGTAGCCGGAAACGGTATCGCACCGGCACTGCGCAAGGCCCTCAGATTACTGGTCCACAAGCCGTCGATCGCACGGGAGCTGCCGGACCTCGGTGAGCTGGAGACGCTCGAGCTGGACGGCATGCGCCTGTTTCTCAAGATCGTTGAATTCGCGAAAGTCAATCCCCATTCATCGGGTATCTCGCTCGTTGAGCGATTTCGCGACAGCGAGGATTACCAACACCTACTAGACTTTGTGAAATGGCAGGCGCCTAACCCGCCGTTCGATGCCGCCGCAGAGCTGACAGATACGATCGAACACCTCAGGCGGCGGCGACGGGAGATCCGTGCCGGGGAATTGATTCGCGAGGCGAAGCAGCGCGCCCTGTCGGACGCGGAGAAGCGGGAACTAAGCGAGCTGGTCACAGCGACCGCCGTTTGACCCGCCCGCAGAGATTGATACTTAAGATATTTGGTAATATACTTAATCGTTTGTCCAACTCGGATAACCATCATTATGTCAGCGAGTGTGATGATTCAGGATCAGCAAAGCCAACTCAAGGAATTGATTGCGAAAGGAAAGGAGCAAAAGTTCCTGACCTATGCCGAGGTCAACGATCACCTGCCGGATAATATCGTCGACCCCGAGCAGCTCGAGGGTATCATCAGCATGATCAATGACATGGGGATTGCTGTGCACGAGCACGCGCCGGATCCCGATGCCCTCATCCTGAATGACAGCACCGCAACCGACGAAGAGGTCGCCGAGGAAGCCGCCGCGGCCCTGGCGACGGTCGACAACGAATTCGGCCGCACCACCGACCCCGTGCGCATGTACATGCGCGAGATGGGCACCGTCAACCTCCTGACCCGGGAAGGCGAGATCAAGATCGCCAAGCGGATCGAGGAAGGCCTCAACCAGGTCCTTCACGCCCTGGCCCAGTTTCCGAACAGCATCTCGCTGCTACTGCAGGAGTACGACCGCATCGAAGCGGAAGAGCAGCGCATCACCGACCTGATCGTCAATTTCATCGATCCGGATGTGGATGACAACCCCAGCCAGCCCGCCGCGAAAAACGATAGTGGTGAAGACGACGATGGCGAGGAGCAGATTGATACCGGCCCCGACCCTGAAGAGGCACGTCGCCGGTTCGATGAAATCCGCAAGATCTACAAGAAATCTCAGACCTCGCCGATCCGTCGCAGCAAAGAACGCTACAACGATGCCCGCACCGAGGCAGCGGAGATGTTCGTCCAACTGAAGCTGGTCCCGAGGTTCGTCGACAATCTAACCCGGAATCTGCGTAATTCAGTCGACAGGATTCGTCATCTGGAGCGCCAGGTCATGAATCTCTGCGTGACCGGAGCGCACATGCCGCGCAAGGAATTCATCGACAGCTTCCCCCAGAACGAGACGAATCTGGACTGGGTCAAGGGGTTCCTCGGTAAGAAGACGAAGTACGGTGCCCGGCTCGCCGACCTGCAGCAAGATATCGTGCGCGCGCAGAAAAAACTGCTAGCGGTGGAAACCGAAACCAACCTGAGCATCACCGAGATCAAGGACATCAATCGCCGCATGTCCATCGGCGAGGCCAAGGCGCGGCGTGCAAAGAAGGAAATGGTGGAGGCCAACCTTCGTCTGGTGATCTCCATCGCCAAGAAGTACACCAACCGGGGCCTGCAGTTCCTGGATCTGATCCAGGAAGGCAACATTGGTCTGATGAAGGCGGTAGACAAGTTCGAATACCGGCGCGGCTACAAGTTCTCGACCTACGCGACCTGGTGGATTCGACAGGCCATCACCCGCTCCATCGCGGACCAGGCGCGCACGATCCGCATCCCGGTGCACATGATCGAGACCATCAACAAGCTGAACCGCATATCCCGTCAGATGCAGCAGGAGATGGGGCGCGAGGCCACGCCTGAGGAACTCGCCGAGCGCATGGAAATGCCGGAAGACAAGATCCGCAAGGTGCTCAAGATCGCCAAGGAACCAATCTCCATGGAGACCCCCATCGGCGACGACGACGATTCTCATCTGGGTGACTTCATCGAGGATATGAACATCCGCGCACCCGCCGAGGCGGCCACCGACGCCGGCCTGTCGGAAACGACCCGGAACATCCTTTCCTCGCTGACCCCCAGAGAGGCCAAGGTGCTGCGCATGAGATTCGGCATCGACATGAACACCGATCACACCCTGGAAGAGGTCGGCAAGCAGTTCGACGTCACCCGCGAGCGCATCCGCCAGATCGAGGCCAAGGCCCTGAGAAAACTGCGGCATCCCAGCCGTTCGGAACAATTGCGCAGCTTCCTGGATTCCGAGTAGTCGGAATCCAGCGCAAACCGCTCATCGAACGGGCCTGTAGCTCAGTTGGTTAGAGCAGGGGACTCATAATCCCTTGGTCGTAGGTTCGAGTCCTACCGGGCCCACCACATATAATTCAATATGGAAGGCGCAGCAAGGACCTCACCCCCCGCCACCGCCGCGTGTGATTTCCCGCAGCGATTATGATGTCAGCTTCTGGGTTGAGGTCATCCTGGGTAAATACCGCTACGACCAACCCACCAACCGGTATCTGCAGGACCTGAAAGACCAGGAACTGGCGATCTCGCCCGGAACGGTTGCCGGTGGCCTGCAAGCCATCGCTTCGCTGTTCGAGCCCATTGTGGAGGCTTTGTACTGCCAGCAGGTGAGCGAGCAGCTTTCCACAATGACGAGACCCGATGGGAGGTCTTTGTGGAGATCGAGGGCAAGGTCGGCACGTGCTCGCCAGCCTGCTCGAGCATTGGTCGGGACTCACCCTGTTTGTCGAGCATCCCGAAGTCCCCATGGACAACAATCGGGCCGAGAACACGATCCGCACGCCGGTCAATGGCCGCAAGAACTACTACGGATCGGGAAGCATCTGGGGTGCGCAGCTGGCCGCCATGCTCTTTTCCATCCTGCAGACCCTGGCGCTTTGGGGCATCACTCCCCGTCACTGGTTGACGTGCTATCTCAGCGCCTGCGCGGAAAACGGCGCCAGCGCGCCACCGGATATCGATCCGTTTTTGCCCTGGTCGATGGATGAGACACGCCGCACAGCGCTCAGCCGTCCCTATTCCTCCCAGGCACCGCCCCTCTCA
>JAJDOJ010000171.1 GCA_022340215.1 Gammaproteobacteria bacterium | reverse complement strand
TTTATTCCGTGCGGTGCGACGCTTGATCACCGGCTTACGCCAGCGGCCAAGGCCCCAACGAAACTCAAATCCCAAGAATTCAAAGGCGCCACTTGCTTTCCAGTTTATCGGACTGAACCGGATCAGGTTCGTTTTCTCTGCAGCAACCTCTAAGGCGATTGCCGGAAAATGACATACCAGATCGCGCCGGATTTTCGTTCGTCATCAAGGCGCGACAACAGGCGCATCGTCGAACTATGTAACGGTTGTCGCAACACAGAGGACGGACGAAAAGACAAGCAGGATGGTATGTCATTTGACAGAAATCGCCTAAGCAAAACGTGCCTAACCGGTTTCCGAGCACACCATAAAATCGCTCGGCATCCGGAAATCGGGGTCAGAACGGGAAGGAAGGGTCTCGCAATAAAACATTTCGGTCTGCACCCGACAACGGTAGGACGGGTAATTCATAGCCGAGTGTTATTATGCGAGACCTGACCCCATGCGTGCGGCGGGCCGACGTCGCGACCCGCAGCTTCAGGTTTGGAAGCCTGAATCCCGTTCCCGGGGCATACAGATGCGCTCGTACACCGCGATGACCTGTGCACCGAACAGGACGATCAGGGCCGCTACCTCGAATCCCACCAGGATCAGGATCATAGTCGCGAACGATCCGTAGATCACATTGACCACAGACACCGTGCTGAACCACCAGACCATGACATGCCGTGTCGCCTCCCACAGCACGGTCGCCGCCACCCCGCCGATCAGCGCATGGCGAAAGGCGATCTTGCCGACCGGCATGACCAGGTAGATGGAACTGAGCAGCAGCACCTCGCCGAGGATGCCGAAGACATAGACGATGGTCGCAGAGGTCTCGGCGAGCGATATGTCGAACCAGAGGAAGGGAATGACCCGCGTCTCGCTGCTGCCTAGCGCTGCGCTGACGATACTGACCGTCATCAGCCCGACGGTCAGCAGGACCATGTAGAAATAGGGCAGGATGGCCGAGACGAGAAAGCGCCTGCGCTGGATCGCCACCCGATGGTGGAAGATTACGCATATCGCGTTTTCCAGTGCGGTGAAGGCCATGGAACTGAAGAACAGCATCACCGCCAGCCCCACCACGCCGTGGAAATGCCAGTTGGCGAGATAGCGGCGAATCTGCTCCATGATCGCCTCCGACTGGTCCACCGTGATCAGATCGAGATAGGTATACAAGGTCGCGAGCAGCGTGTCCTGATCGACGAACTGCGAAAGCAGCAACAGGACGAGCGCCGCCATCGGCAGCACGGAAAGCATGGAGTAGTAGGCGACGGCACCCGAGAGGAGAATGCCCTGGTTGGCGCGAAACGCGGACACCACGTCGGCCAGGAACCCGATCGGGTTCAGGATCACCGCGCGCATGTGATGCGACATTAGGGTAGCGCTATTCTAATGCCCTAATACCCGAACCGTTCGGGCGCAACCGGCGTCACGCACGCTCATCCGTTCTCATGCAGCACCTCGCCCGCCGCGTCGCGCACCGTGACACCCACCGGAATCCCTTCCCTCAGGCTCGACGTCACGACGCAGAAGTCCTCAAACAGCGCCAGACAGCGCTTCATCTTGCCCGCCTCGGCCAGCGAATCGCAAACGGTCATGTCCACATCGATCCGCCCGATCCTGATGCGACCCTTTTCGTTTCGTTCCATCCGGCCGGTGACGTGCGTTACCACACTTTCACCCGGGACCTGTGACTTGGCGATGCAGAACATCAGGCTCGCGCTGAGACAGTTACCAGCCGCCGCGGCCACCAGGCGTGCCGCGTTGGGTCCCTGCTCTCGCCCGAGCGGGGCCGGCTCATCCACGAGCAGGGTCTCCGCATCGGCCCAGTCGAATGTGACGTTGAATTCGTAATCTCGAACGTGCTTCAGGACAATCTCGAACCTGTGTGCTTCGACCATGGCCTTCTCCCGTAGATGGATGATAATCGCGGCGTTGCGCCGGTATTTGCCCCGCAGCCCGCGAGGCAATCCGGACCACGGCCGGCTGAACCGTCTGGTTACCGGCATTGTCCGCGCTGACGCCGCCAACCACAAATTGTTTGGCTCTGCCGCTTACACGCAGCACGATTTCGTTCTACACTACGCCTGCGAATTTCCGGCCCAGACTGGAAATACAGAACAACAACCAGCACGAATCAACTGACTCGACTCTTGCATGATCGCAGTCCCGGCGACATCGTGACCCCGACTGCCAACCAAAGGAGATCCTAGTGTCCCAACGTCATCGTATCCCCTTGTTTCTGAGCGCGCTCCTGCTCGCATCGACGGCAGGCGCCGAAGACGCCGCCGGACCACAGGCGGGTCTCGTTTCCGTCGAGGCCGACGACGGACCGATGGTCTCGATACAGATCGCGGCCAGCGACGCCTCGGCGCCGGCGGATGAACCGGTCCCGGCCCCAATGTCCGCAGCGCAACCCCCGGCGGCTGCCACGCCGTTCCAGGCGCCTGCCCCTGAAGAGGCACCTGCCCCTGAAGAGGCACCTGCCGCCGCAGAGGCGTCTGCCCCCGCCCAGGCATCTGCTCCAGCACCGGCCGCCGCCCCCGGAGAAGAACCGTCCGCCGCCGAACAGGTCATGTCGGAACCCTCACTGTTGCCGGGTATCAGCTACGAAGAGGCACTCGAACAGATCGACGAATGGCAGGCCTACATCGCCAGTCAGCACGAGGCCATGAGGAAACAAGCCGAAGAACGTCGTGCCCTTCTGGAGAAGCGCCGCGAGGAGATGCTGAAGCAGGCGAAGGAACGTCAGGAGAAGATGATCGAGTACTACGATTCCATGTACAAGAAGGCACAGGAACGGCGTACATTCCTGGAAGAGAACCAGGACAATTTCATGAAGGAGGACCTCGAGCGTCAGAGCGGTCTGTCCGAGTATCACCAAGAGATGCTCAAGGCGACCGAGGAAAGGCGGGCGGAACTGGCCGCCAAGCGGGCCGAACTTGAAAACATGCCTCTGCAGGATATTCGTGCCTATCTGGCGCAGATCCGCAAGCAGACCCTGGAAGACGCCAAGTCGCTAGAGATGGAAGGCGTACGCGCACCGACCCCTCCCCCATGGCCGGACGCCCCCTCGTACGAGTCCCGGCAGGGCCAGGTTGGGCGACCCGGGCGCGGCTGGCAGAGCCCCCAGTACGGTCCCGGAGTGATGGACCACCCCATGATGGGTCCGGGCGGTATGGACTATCCCATGATGGGTCCCGGCGGCAGGGATTACCCCATGGGCCCGCCCACGGAACTGGGTAACCCACCGTTTGGCGACTGGGGTCCCCGGAGCGGCTTTCCCAAAGGCGGCTTCGGACGGCCTGGAATGAGGAACCCCGGAATGGGGAACCCGGGAATGGGTGGCCCCGGAATGGGTGGCCCCGGAATGGGTGGCCCCGGAATGGGTGGCCCCGGAATGGGTGGCCCCGGAATGGGTGGCCCCGGAATGGGAAGACCGGGACCGCAGTCCTCAATGACGCCGGGTAGCGCGATCGGGCAGGAGGCCGCCCCGCCA
>JAJDOJ010000170.1 GCA_022340215.1 Gammaproteobacteria bacterium | reverse complement strand
CTTGCCGCAAGCTCGGCATCTCCTTCTGGGGCTATCTGGGTGACCGGATCGGACAGCACGGTGAGATTGCGCCACTACCCGATATCATTCGGGAACGCGCCGCAGCGGCGCGCGCCGTGCCATGACTTATTGAGAAGTTACCTTGAAAGGGCTGGTCACGAGCGCCCAGCGATCGTCGCGGTGTACTGCGGTTAGCTGGCTTCTGCGCGTGGTGAAACCAAGCCTCTCAGGTGCTCGTCCCAGGTCCCGTCGACGGCGATCTGGTCACCTGGAATAATGGCCCCTCCAGACCGACAGGTCCGAGAATGACCAACTACATCGCGCTCTCCAAAGGCCACACGACGACCCCATCCTTCCGGAACGGGCGCGCCACCGATACCGGGACTTGAAGCGGAGTGTCCGGTTACGGTGGGATACCATCGAGGAGATCCGGTTCGCCTGTGCCTGATCCGAAACCGCAATGACCATCGTCGTCGTCGCCGAGAAGCCGAGCGTGGCGCGCGACATCGCCCGCGTGCTGGGGGCGCGCAGGAAGGCCGAGGGCCACCTGGAAGGCAACGGCTATGCGGTCACCTGGGCGCTGGGGCACCTGGTGCACTTCGCCGAGCCGGACGACTACGGTCCGCAATGGAGCGGTCGCTGGGCGACCGGCCAGCTGCCCATGATCCCCGAGCACTGGCAGCTCAAGACCCAGCGCTCCACCGTCAAGCAGTTCCAGGTGGTCAAACGACTGATCAACGGTGCCGGGACCGAGCAGATCGTCTGCGCCACGGACGCCGGGCGGGAAGGGGAGAACATCTTCCGCCTGATCTACGAGCATGCCCGCTGCGAGAAACCGGTCCAGCGACTGTGGGTCTCCAGCCTCACCGACGAGGCCATCCGCGAGGGCTTTCGCCGCTTGCGCCCCGGCAGCGCCTACGACGACCTGGGTCAGGCGGCGCGGGGACGGGCCCAGGCCGACTGGCTGGTGGGGATGAACCTGACCCGTGCCTACACAGTGCACAACCGGGTGCTGTGCACCATCGGGCGGGTGCAGACACCGACCCTTGCCATGATCGTCCAAAGGGACGCGCAGATCGCCAGCTTCCGCAAGGCCTTCTTCTACGAGCTGGTGGCGACCCTGGAAGAAGGCTTCGCCGCCAAGTACAGCCACAGGGGCCAGACACGCATCGACGACAAGGCCGAGGCCGAGCGCCTGCACCGCAAGCTCAGCCCCTACCGCACCGGTACGGTGCGCAAGATCGAGAAGAAGGTCCGGCGCAACCGCGCGCCACCCCTCTACGACCTGACCAATCTTCAACGCGACGCCAACCGGCGCTTCGGCTTCACCGCCGCCCAGGTGCTTGAGTATGCCCAGGCCCTCTACGAGACCCACAAGCTCATCAGCTACCCGCGCACCGAGAGCCGACATATTTCCGAGGACATGGTGCCGCAGCTGCCGGGTATCCTCGAGAAGCTCGATCACCCCCAAGCCCCCGCGGCCCTGGAGCGGCTCCGAAACGGGCACAAACTGGGCAAGGCCTACGTCGACAAGACCAAGCTCACCGACCACCACGCCATCCTGCCCACCGGGAAGACGCCGTCACCGACCCTTCCTCCGACCTTGCGCAAGATCTACGGCCTGGTCGTGGACCGCTTCGTCGGCGTCTTCCTCCCCGACCAAGTCGTGGAGGAGACGGCGGTGACCCTCGACATCGGCGGTGCCACCTTCGTGGCCAAGGGCACCCTGGTGCTGGAGGCGGGCTGGAAGCAGGTCGGGCCGGGCGATGCGATGGGGCAGGGAGGCGCTACCGAAAGTAGCAAAGGGGGAGACGGCCGCCAAACCCTGCCAACCCTCGAGGAGGGACAAACGGTTCACATCAAGGCCATGGACGTGCTGGAGAAGGAGACCCAGCCGCCGAAGCCCTACACGGATGCCACGCTCCTGGCGGCGATGAAGAACGCCGGCCGCGAGATCGAGGACGACGCCCTGGCCGAGGCCATGAAGCAGACAGGGCTCGGAACGCCGGCGACCCGCGCCGAGATCATCGAGAAGCTGATCCGCACCGAATACGTGCAGCGCGAGCGCAAGCAGCTGCGCGCCACCGAGAAGGGGCGGGCCCTGATCGCCCTGGTGGCCGAGCCGCTGCGCAGCACGGAGCTGACCGCAGAATGGGAGCAGCAGCTCAAGGAGGTGGAGGAGGGCAAACGTCCGGCCGGGGAGTTCTACCGCGGCATCGTCAATTTTCTCCGGGAGCTGGTGCCCCAAGTAGCCCAAGGTCCAGCGCTCTCGCCCGAACAGGTCGCCGCGGCCAGGGAGCACCGGGGCGGGCGCAAACAACAGGGCGGGAAACGCGGCAGTGCGAAGCCCGCGGGCCTGGGAAGCTGCCCCCTGTGCAAGGAGGGCGAGATCGTCGAGACCGCGAAGGCCTACGGCTGCAGCCGCTACCGGGACGGTTGTGGTTTCACCATCTGGAAGCGGGTGGCAGGCCGCAAGCTGGCGAAGAAGCAGGTCGAGCAGCTGCTCCACGAGGGGCGCACCGACCGGATCGAGGGCTTCACCTCCAAGGCGGGCAAGCCCTTCGCGGCGGCGCTGAAGCTGGGAGAGGGGCTCAAGGTGGAATTTGACTTCTCGGACGGGCCGCGACAAGCCGCGCTACCCGCTAGCGACGCGGCGCCGGCCCCAGCCGAGGTGACGACAGAGGAGAGTCCGATCCCGGCCGCAGCGCGGCCCGCACCAGAACCGCTTACCTGTCCCAGGTGTGGTCAGGGGCGCATCATCGAGGGCAAGCGCGGCTTCGGCTGTAATCGTTTCCGCGAGGGCTGTGACTTCGTGGTGTGGAAAGAGATTAGCGGAAAGCGACTGACCGAGAAACAGGTTCACGCGTTGATCGGCAAAGGAAAGACCGGGTTGCTCAAGGGATTCAAGAGCAAGTCGGGAAAGAAGTTCGACGCGCGTCTGCGCCTCGACCCGCAGTGGCAGGTGGCGTTCGAGTTTCCCGACCGCAAACCAGGCTCGATGAATCGGAAAAAGAACTGAAGCAATGTTGTTCGGATGACCGCCTACCCACCGGCCGCCAACGTCTTTCGAATGGTCTTCTCGTATTCAGGAAAGTACTGGCCGATAACCGGCAACGCAAACGAATTCAGGATACTCGTGTTGCTCTCGCGTTCGAGAAGAAACTCGAAGGACTTCTCAACCAGTAACTCCGGCGCGACCCGTTTGCCCGTGAGCTTCTCGTAGTAAGAGGGGCTCAACGTGACCCTGTGCGTCGTCGTTGTTCGTCCTTCGACCGTCACTCGGAAGGTGTTCTCATCGATCGGCTGTACCCTGATCATGGTTGCTGGGCTCCGTGCGGCGTTATTGTCAGATCAATCGAGCGTGAGGACGTGAGCAATCCAGTGCTTGTCCTGGAGCGGCTGTCGTCAATGGACGCGAAAGCCCTCGTGACATGCCACGCATTGCTGCATTACCTGGGACAAGGCCTTAAATGCGGCGCCAAGGTCGCCGGTCACCTCAGCGTCGCGTGAGGCCACGGCGAAGCGGCTTGCAGCGCGGTGCATGGCGGAGCCGATCGCGCGCATCGGCTCGGGCATAAAGGGGGCCATGTGCGCCCCACCGTGCGCCTGCATCGCACTCATACCCAGGCGGCCCTCCGCCGTCTCGGCCGCGGCTTCGTACCTGCCCTCGGCGAGTTGCCGGGTGATGGTTTCGAGTGCCACCAGGTGGTCGCGCATGTTCGCGAGCATATGGGCTTGCATCGGCGGCGGCAGCTCGACCCGTTTTCGGGTGTCCTCGGCCCGCACGGTCAGCGCCACGGCGCCGATGAGCAGCGGAGCAATCAGGATGGCCCTCTTCATCACGTTGGTCTCCGTTGATCATCGTTATATTGTCCAGGTTCAATCCGTCTCGTCGTCGCCTCGTGAGGGGTCTGTGCAGCCTGCGCCCAGGACGTAACCACAATGGTACTCCATGGCGGGGAGCTCACTTGTTATAGATCACAGGCATCTGACCTTTCCAACTTTGCCATGTCTCGTTATCAGTGATCAGCTCGGCCATGAAGTGAGCGACGTTGATCCGGCTTGTCGAGCCTGGGTTGAATATGGCGCTACGGATCGGTGAGGGGTGCAGCGCGTAATCCGTAACCACATCTTCGTCTCTCAGACTGTCGGGACGCACCGCAACCCATTCGAGTGCCTCGTTGCCTTGGCCTAGTTCCGTTCGCAGATAGTCGGCCGCCTGCTCATTGTCCGCATGCGGCGGCAGCAACAGGCGGAGCAAGGCAATGACAATCTTCTGAGCCGAGGACATTGGTTCATCAGTATCCCTGTTGCTGGAACCGGCCGAGCTCATGAGGACGAACTGAACAGGCACCTCCGGCCTGCGTGCGATGATCGCAGCCGATAACCTGCGTACGGTATCGGTTACCAGGCGGCGCGGTTTACCGAAGATGCCTTTCCAGCTCATATTGTGGCCCAGACAGGACGCGACGGTTTTGCACCCTGCTGTCAACGCCGCCAGCTCCGTATCGGTGAGCTCGGGAAGATTCGCCCGGATGACTGATAGCCGGTCATGTTTTCTGAGTTGGTCGGGAAGCGTAGCGGATGCGCGTACGACGGCTTTCACGTGCAGCCCGCGATCGAGTAACAGCCTGACGAGAAGTCGACCGGTCGCGCCGGTAGCACCGACCACCAGTACGGTCTTTGCTTCATTCGACTTGATCACCGTTTTTCTTCTGTTTCCGCGCTTGCTCATGGTGAAGCCTTGTCAGCACCGCGACGAACACGACCCGGCGAGAGTTGGAAGGTCCGCTTGAAGGCCCGGCAGAAAGCGGCTTCGGATTGATAGCCGAGCTCCTCGGCGATCCTCGCCACCGGTTCGGCGGAGTCCAGCAAACGGGTTCTTGCGACCTGCATCCGCCAATCGGTCAGGTAACGGCCCGGTGATAAACCGACCAGTTGTGTGAACCTTGCTGAGAAGGCGGACCTCGACATCGCCACGGCATCGGCCAGGGACGCTACGCCCCAGTCGTTGGCTGGATCCTTGTGAATCAACGCGAGCGCCCGCCCGATCTGGCGATCGCGAAGCGCAGCCAACCAGCCCTGGTCGGCATCGGCTGAGCTTTCCAACCAAGAACGTATGGCCTGGATCACCACGACGTCTGCCAGACGCGTGATCACGGTTTCGCCCCCGGGTTTGAGCGAGGCTGCCTCACTGGCGATGAAGCGGAGCGTGCTCTGCAGCCAGCCCCCGGCATCATCGTGCCAGCCGTCGATGTAAATGGTCTGGGGTAGCAGTCGCAACAGGTGCCGCGCAGCGACGTCGTCAAAGCGGACGACGCCGTACATGGTCCGGGTCAGTTCGCCCCCGCCACCATGCCGCATGCACTCGTAGCGGTCGCTGATCTTCTCGACGGGCAGGTCGAAAAGCGGTTCCGGTTTCAAGGCGGGATCACTGCTGAGGATATGAGGTATCCCGTGCGGGATCAGTGCGAGGTTCCCCTGGTCGAGCAAGCGGGGTTCTGCATCGGTGACCTGGAGCCAACAGCGCCCGGACGTGACCACCAGGAACGTCATGACGCCTTCGAGCTCCGGGATCTCGATCGCGAAGGGGGCCGTGAACTCGCCGCGGCAATAGAGCGTGCCGGTCAGGCGCAGCATATGCAGTGTCTCGCCCAACGGGTCGGCCGGTTCCGGCAGGACGGGGGTCGGTTTCGCCATCGGTTCCTTCAGGTCGACCAAGTAGACCTTGTAACCGCAAGAATAGACGATCTGCACATTATTGACGACAAAGCGGCATGGTTGATCCTGTTCCCGGTGCCTAAGCTTCGCTCAGGTTCCACCAACCGTGAGGCACATGCCATGCAACTCCACAATCTGTCTGCTCGCAGTGAGGATGCCAGCGGGTTCCTACGGCCCGCGGGTCAGGAAGCGGTCATGCGTCGGTTTATCGACGACCTGGTCAACGACGGCAACTTCTCGATCCTGGGCGATCTCGTTCATCCGGACTACGTCTATCGCGCCCCAGGCCAGGAACTGCACGGACCGGAAGCGCTGAAGGCGTTGTTCGCCGCCTACCGCACGGCGTTTCCCGACCTGCACATCGCCATCGAGGATCTGCTGATCGCAGGCGACAAGGCCGTCATCGCCTTCACCCTAACGGGTACCCATGCCGGCGTTCTGATGGGCATTGGTGCGACCGGCAAGGAAGTGGAGGCACAGGGAATGGTGCTCAGTCGTTTCGAGGACGGGAAGATCATCGAGGAGTGGGAGATTCTGGATCAGCTCACTCTGTTCGAGCAGCTCGGCGTCGTCTCGCTTCCCGCGTGAGTGGCGATGCAGACTTGCGATCAATGAGTATTTGACAGCATCTAAGGAGATGACCATGCAAAACGAGACCATTCTCGTCATCGGGTCTACCGGAAAGACCGGCCGTCGGATTGCTGGAAAACTAGCGGACCTCGGGTACGCCGTACGCCACGGGTCGCGCCGCTCGTCGACGCCTTTCGACTGGGAGAAGCCGGGGACATGGAATGCGGCTCTCGCCGGGGTCCAGGCCGCGTACATCTCGTACCTAAATCTTGTAAGCGCGGGACACAGCGAAAAGGAAAAGGTAAACTCCTCAGTAAGTTAAGAGCTGAATTTGTAACTTCTCAATAAGTCGGGGCGGATTTCAAATCAATGGGTTGCGAGGATCCCGCAGCACGACAGAGCCGTCGCCGGATGCCACCACCAAAAAGGAATCAATGAGTTGGATGCAGCAACCCCTACACAAAGGCTACTAGCACTTTTTGAGCAGGGAGTACTCGTGTCTTGGTCGTGGAGTGAGAATGTCAAAACATGCTGCTATCTTTCATGATTAAATGCCGATCGGTCGCTAACTGGAGTGCGGAATGTAAGTCCGGATAGGAACTGGAGAGGAGAAAGCGGATGCGCCGGGTGTTGCGCAGGATCACCGCACCGATCTCCAGTAATCGCAAGCGAATGGTA
>JAJDOJ010000169.1 GCA_022340215.1 Gammaproteobacteria bacterium | reverse complement strand
TGGCGATCACGACGATTTCGATGAGCTTGTGCCGGCACTTGCTCGGGTCGCGGGGATCTTCCAGAATCGAAAAATGCTCGATCAGGGTCTTGGGTGCGTCGGAATCCATGGGGGAACCTCTTCGGGTGAGATGTTCCCACCCCTCACAGCTATGGCGGGGGAATCGTGACTGCGTTGCGGTTATGAGGGCGCCTTAATGGGAATTATTTCCCTTTTCTGGTAGGTTGCAGGCGTGATGACACAACGCCGAAGTGTAACCCACATCCTGTTTTCGGAACTCGAAGAATTTGGAATCCCCGTGATCGGGGATTCCCGGTAGGTGCATGCATGGAAGCGCATTCATCCGTCATCACCCGGGCGCTGGTCAGAATATTGACGCCTCTGGTCCGGATTCTGCTTCGGCACGGGTTTTCCTGTGGGGCATTCGAGGAGATCCTGCGACGGGTCTACGTTGATGTCGCCGATCGGGAATTCGGGATGCAGGGACGCAAGCAATCGGTTTCGCGTATCGCCGTGATTACGGGTCTCAACCGCAAGGAAGTCAAGCGCCTGCGTGATCAGCCGCTGATCGAAAAGTCGCGGCTCGACGAGCGCTACAACCGCGCCGCGCGTGTGATCTCCGGATGGCTCGAAAACCCGGCGTTTCAGGACGCGAAGGGTGACCCGGATTGTTTGCCGCTGGAGGGGGACCGCAGCTTCAGTGCACTCGTCAAGCGATTCAGCGGTGACATGCCGCCGCGAGCCGTGGCGGACGAGCTGATGCGGGTAGGCGCCATGGAACTCACACCGCATGAAGAATACCGCCTGACGGCGAGGGGGTATGTTCCGGGCAGGGGTATGGCCGAAGAGCTGCAGGTCCTGGGTACCGACACCCGCGACCTGATCGAGACAATCGACCACAATCTTTCCGGCGCGCCGGACGGGGCGCGTTTCCAGCGCAAGGTCATGTACGACAACGTGCCGGTGAAGCACGTCGCGGGATTCCGCAAACTCAGCGCCCGGTTGGGGCAGAACCTCCTGGAACAATTGAATTCGTGGCTTTCCGAACGCGATCGGGACAGCAATCCAAAGGTCGAGGGGCACGGGCGTGCCCGCATCGGAATCGGCATCTATGCCATCGAAGAGATCCACGAGCCCGAAGGCAAGGACAAATCGGGATCGGAGAACAAGGACACAGGCCCATGAAACGATTCATGTCCGCCATCGCGGCGATTTCTATCGGACTGCCCGGTGCCTGTGGTGACAGCGGGCTGAATCTGGTCGCCGAAGGCGGCATCGGGGGAACCGGCATCACGATCGGGCCGATCACCGGTTTCGGCAGCATCTTCGTCAACGGCGTCGAGTTCGCGACGCGTGGTGCGGATATCGTCGTCAACGACAAGGCCAACCAGCCGGAAACGGCCCTGCATCTGGGTATGGTCGTTCGGGTCAGGGGCAGTGTCGGGAACGACGGCAGGACGGGGGTGGCCGAAAGCGTCGCGTTCAGCGCCGACCTCGAGGGCCCGATCGCCGATGTCCCGGTTGCGGACAGCGCCGACCCGCGCATCAGGTCGTTCCCTGTGCTGGGAACGACCGTCCGGGTGCAGGACGGGCAGACCGTCTTCGACGGCGTGACGTTCGCGTCTCTCGCGCAGGGACAGTTCGTCGAGATCAGCGGTTTCTTGGATGCCACCCTCAATGTCCTCACCGCAACACGGGTGGAACGCAAGAGCGGTGATCGTGACGAGGTCAGGCTCAAGGGCACGATCAGAAACCTGACCCAGGTAGCGGGTATGGGTGAGTTTGCCCTCGGTTCCGTGACAGTAACGTTCGATGCCGTGACCGAGCTGCCTCCGGGTGGATTGAACAACGGTCGGTTTGTCCGTGTCGAGGGCAATCTAAAAGACCCCGTGAACAGCCCGGACACGGTGGCCGCACGCAAGATCGACACCGAGGACGATGAGATCCCCGACGACGTCGAGGCCAGTATCTCCGGGATCGTTGGGAACTTCAGGGGGCTGGGTGACTTTCGTATCGACGGACAGACGGTCGATGCGCGCAATGCCGAATTCAGCCCGCCGTCATTGCGCGATACGCTTGCAAACGGCGCCCGTGTCGAGGTCGAGGGGGTGTTCTCCGGCGGGGTATTGGTTGCTAAAGGTGTAGAGAGCCGCGCCACTGACATCGAAATCGAGGCAACGATTTCGACTGTCGACACCGCGAGAAGGCAGCTGACACTGAATCTGGGTCCGTCGGGTACGCTGACTGTACTGACCGATGCGCAGACCCTGATCAGCGACGATGCCGGTGATCCGTTGAGGATCGACGAGTTGACACCCGGAGATTTTCTTCAGATCAAGGCCCGCAGGGGCGAGTCCACGTTAATCGCCAACCGCATCGAACATGACGAAGGCGAAAGCCGAATCGAGCTGGAGGGGCCCGTCGACGGGGTGGGCCTCGCCGGTCTGACCCAGGGCAGCGATGCCACCGGTATCGGGACGGTCACCGTGCTCGACGTGACGTTCGGCACCGATGCAAGTACCGAGTTAGAACCTGATAATTTTTTCAGTACCGTCAGCGAGAGAGACGTGGTTCAGGTCAGGGATGAGATTCCCGGCGAGGCCGGTGCCGTCGGTGACGGGATAGCAGAACAGGTGGAGATCACCGACTGAGATCCTGACGTGTGAGGAAGCCGGTGATCGATGGTGGCCCCGCTGTAACGGTCGATGGCCCCGTCTATCGCCCGCATTACTGACAAATCGAAAGCCCCTGCCTTTAGCTTGTCCCTTTCCCGGTTGGTTATCGGAACCAACCGGGACACGATGACCCTTCGAACCGAATGCCCCGATCTGCCGGACTACCCCAATGTAGTCGAGCAAGATCGCAAACCGGGACGGTTTCCGCCTGGCATTGATCGTTCGCAAATCCATACAATGCCTGTGCTTGTATCCTGACGCCGCTTCGGATTGTCCCTGCGTCCTTGCAAGGTCGTTCGCCGGCGGGACGTTGGCCATTCAATCGTCCGGAGGTTTGGAGCGTGTAAGGTCAGATGACCTGACTTCGCGGAATCTACGTCGAGCCCAGTTTCAGCACCAGTAGCATGCCGGATCCGCTTCGCTTGATCCGACCTACGGTTTTTCCGTGCTTTCAATGAGTTCATGACATTGCGTAGGGTGGAACAAGCGCAGCGGTTCCACCGTCATGGGTGTCTGCGGATCCCAACCGGAAAGTCGGTTGAGAACATGCCGGTATTCTACCCATCCACCTGGGCCGGGCCGCCTGCCGGCCAGGGAAGATCGCTCCCGCCAGGATCAGCAGGGACGGTATCGGCCAGCCACGGAACTGATTGGTCCAAACGGGCATGGTGCCGGTCTCGCACCTATTCCCCATACACCTGAACACTGACCGTGCGCCGACGCGGGCCGTCCAGGTCCACCAGCATGACGGACTGCCAGGTCCCCAGGTCCAGAGCTCCGTCTCTCAGCGCAATCACCTCCGAACTGCCCAGCAGCATGGCGATCAGGTGAGAGTGGGCGTTCTTCGGCTCGTCGGGCGGACAGTCGCGAAGGTGGATATCGTTGTGCAGGTACCTGTCACCCGGGGGAACCAGTCGTGCGAAGAAGGTGCGGACATCATCGAGCAGCCGTTCCTCGAACTCGTTGATCGTCAGGGCCGTCGTGGTGTGCCGTGAGGTGACGTTGACGAATCCGTTCCACAGCCCACTGTCTGCGACTAGGTCCCGCAGGGACGGGGTGATGTCGTGCAGTGTGATCCCGTCTTCGGTGGCAACTTCCAGGTGTCTGTTGACGATCGGCACGTCGGTTCTCCTACAGTCGCAGGTGTCGTTCCGGCCCATGATATCGGCCCCGAATCCGTCCCGCATCTTCCTCCGGGTCATGCAAAGCGCGGAATCGTGGTTCCCGGGCGTGCTGGTGACGAAGTGTATAATGCCCTGCCTGTTGCCCGCGGGTCTCCGCGTGTAGCGACTTCTAAAGGAAATCTCGGTGGAAAGAACAGGGAGCACGGCATGAACAAGCTGAAACTGGGCATACCCAAGGGGAGCCTGGAACAGTCCACGATCAAGCTATTCGCGCAGGCGGGGTGGAACATACACTCGAGATCGCGCAACTATTTCCCCAGCATCGACGATCCGGAGATTTCCTGTGCCCTGGTGCGCTCCCAGGAGATGGCTACCTACGTTGCCAGTGGAACGCTCGACCTGGGCCTGACCGGGCTCGACTGGATTCTGGAGTCAGGCGCCGAGGTCGAGGAGATCTGCGATCTGGTGTACTCGAAGAGTTCCGACGCGCCCTGCCGGTGGGTGCTGGTTGTGCCTCAGGAATCTCCGATCCAGTCGATCGAGGATCTGGAGGGAAAGAAGATCTCGACCGAGTTGGTACACTTTACCCGGCGCTACCTGGAAGAGAAGGGGATCAGCGCACAGGTGGAGTTCTCCTGGGGGGCGACGGAGGCCAAGGCGGTCGAAGGGCTGGTGGACGCGGTGGTCGAGATCACGGAAACCGGTAGCACGATCAAGGCCCACGGCCTGCGCATCGTCTGCGATCTGCTGTACACGCACACGCGCCTGATCGCCAACAGGGCGGCACTCTCCGATCCCTGGAAAATGGCGAAGATTGATCAGATCGCGCTGCTCCTGAAAGCCTCGCTGAATGCGCACAGGAAGGTGGCGCTGAGCATGAACGTACACCAGGACAAGTTGGACGCGGTGGTATCCGAGCTGCCCAGTCTGAATGCACCGACCGTCAATCACCTCTACCGAAAGGAATGGCTGGCGGTTGAGACCGTGGTCGACAGCGAGGCGGTCAGGGAATTGATCCCCAGGCTGCGCGAGGCGGGGGCGGAGGGCATCCTGGAATACGAACTACGCAAGATCGTCTGAACCGCGCACGGCGGCGTCGGGTCAAACTGCTGTCTAGCAGGCCAACGGTGACGAATGCACACCCTCAATCAGCTTGAAGCCATTGCGCGGTCCGTGGACTCACTGGAGACCGAGGACGAGATCAACAAGGCGCTCGACGAAGCGGAATTCGTTTTCGAACTCCTGGACCCTGAGTTTCAGGAAGCCGCCGACCAGATCGTCTCACTGCTCAGTTTCAGGTTGAGGGAGATCAGACGGGCCGGTGGCTGACTCCCGCTGATTCAGCGTCCGTCGCGTCAATCCGTTTCTCGGAACCCTGCAGATCGTTAAATCCGCCGACGCCAGGGCGTTGACCCCGGATGGGCGAAACTGGCATATCCAGGTTCGGGTGGAGACCCGGGCCAGGGACTGGAGTTCGTTCTCCGCACAATCGACGACCAGCCGATATGTGGCCTACGCGGTCTGTTCGCGGCGTGAAGGTCTCAGTCGCGTTCCGATCGATGCGACCCTTTCCGTCGATCGGGTTTCGGGCGCGGCAAGAGAGATGACTGCCCGGGTAGTGGAAGCATGCGAGCACCGGCCTTTTCCCCGGGTGGACCGCTACGCGCTGTGGATGCTCGATCGGGAAAGACATCTTCCCCTGGCAATGGTGGCCTGCAGCACCAACCGGGAACGTCTCGGGGTGCCGCGCAACCCTCGCTGGGTGGCTTCACTCGAGGGCGATCGAGAGTTCATCCCCGGGGGACTTCCCGTGGGTCCCGGACCGGCGCCGGGTGGCGAGGCCATCGAAAACGCGAGGCGGGTCGAAGACCTCGTCGAGCGACTTGCAGGGATTCGACCGGCAGCCGCCTGGTTCGAGCGGGACGGGCACGGGGTCGGGATATCGGCGGCGTGGGAGGGTTCACACAGGGCTGCAAGCATGACGGGAGCCGCGTCGGTGCCACTGTGTTTCTCGATGGATTTGTGCAAGGTTCTGAATCTTGGACTCACCCGTTTGGTCCCTTATGCGGTTATCCCTGGGATCTGATCCTGCTGAGCGGCGGCGGCAATGACCTGATCGACGACGCCGACGAGCTCCTCATTCCAGCGGAGCACCGTACCGGAGTCGATCTCCAGGAACCCGCCGATTACTGCGATCAGGGTCGAATCGCGCGCCTGGTTGCCGACGTGCAGCAGGGGTACCGTCGGTTGGTGGCCGAGGTGTATCGTATCCTGACCCGTGGGGGAATCTTCATGTATCCCTACGACAATCGAGATCCGTCCAAACCGGGCAAGCTACGCCTGATGTACGAGGCAAACCCGATGGGCTTCATCGCGGAAGATCGAGCCGGGATTTCGCGAATATCTGCGGGATGGCTCTCTGTCTCCGTGCTCGGCACCAGGGGAAAACCGACCCCGCGCGAGCCTCTTGAATCTAGACGTGCTGATCGACCAGGATCGGATTTCCATCGGGGTCGACGGCGATAAAACTCGCCGGTCCCGTCGTCGTCTCGTCGGCCTCGCTCACAAACTCCACACCTTGCGCCTTCAACTGGCGCTGCAGTTCGCGAACGTCGGTGAAGGTTTCGACGGGCGCTGCGTTTTTGTCCCAACCCGGATTGAAGGTCAGGGTGTTCCTCTCGAACATGCCCTGAAAAAGACCGATTGTATAATCGCCGTTCTTTAGGATCAGCCAGTTTTGCGAGGCATCTCCGCCGACGACCCCAAAGCCTAATTTTGCATAGAAGGCCCTCGAGGTATCTATGTGCTTGACGGCCAGGCTGATGGAAAATGCACCGAGATCCATGACTCACTCCTCTGAGGTAAGGCTACTGGGGTTAGATGCATGACGCCGCGATCAGCGGCGCCGGTTGCGGTATCCGCTGGATCTATTCTTTTTCTGATTGGTTGACAAATTGTCCTTCGACGTACTCGTGAAGCACACTGGAAACCAGAGGTTGATAGGGAATACCTGCTTTTATTGCGCTTTGCAAGACTGGGGAATTGCTGGTTTCCGCGAAAGGCAGGATGGAGTCGACCTGACCTGCTCCCCGATTTCCGTACCGGTTCACATGGAGCGATCCGGCATGACGAACGATGAGACACGATGGCTGACTGCCGCAGCCCATGAGGTGCGCTGCTCGCCGCCGCATCCGTTTCCGCCAAATTGAGTGCAGATCCAACGTCCTACTCCGAACTACGGCGCGCATCGGCAGCTTCGGTTCCAGGTGCAGTTGATGTTCCCGAAGTGATCATTGGAAACGAGGGAAGCGAAGGCTCTCGTATAGCGGAACTCGTCGCTGTCGAGCGTGACGTGCGTCATGGCAGTCACTATAATTCTGCGCAGATAAATCTGCCGGCGATTTCACGCGCCAGGCACGACTCTGTGACCCATGTTTCATCAGGTCCGATTGTGAGGGGAGCAAACATGAAGCCAGCAATGCCGGGTACGATTCTTCTTGCGTTCTTGATCGAAATCTCCGGTTGCGCCAGCACGGACGCAGTTACCGGAACAGTCCCGGTCGGTACGCTGGAATTTTCAGGGTTCCAGGCGCGCAAGGCTGACACGCCCGAAAAATCGGCGAATCTTCGGGAGATGCCGCAGCACCAGTTCGTGCGACATGATCGTAACGGCAAGATCGTCTATACCTACGCGGACGCGACAGGCTGTGGATGCCTCTATGTCGGAGACCAGGCTGCATACGATTCACTCGAGGGTGCCGAACAGGCGGTTCGCGGCATGGATTCCGGTAACAACCAATGGGAATTGTGGGAATAGTCTTTGCGAGTCGTTTAAGGCGATTGCCGGAAAATGGCATACCAGATCGCCCCGGATTTTCGTTCGTCATCAAGGCGCGACAACAGGCGCATAATCAAACTATGGAACGGTTGTCGCAACACAGAGGACGGACGAAAAGACAAGCAGGATGGTATGTCATTTGACAGAAAGCGCCTAAGTTGGCCCTGCCGTTGCCGTCGGGCACATCAAGAAACAAGATGCGCGGTGAGACTGTCGCTGTCGATAGTCACTCGTCGATCGGCACCGGAATTTCGACACGTACCCGGGTTCCCGCACCGGGTTCGCTCTGGATGCTCAATGTGCCACCATGCGCCTCGGCGATCGTGCGGGCCAGGTGCAACCCGAGGCCGACGCCACCGCTGGCGCGCTGGCGAGAGGGGTCTGCGCGGTAAAAAGGCTCGGTCAGGTGGCCCAGGTGCTCGGTTGCGATCCCGGGTCCATGGTCGGTCACTTCGAGGATCCACTGATGGTCGTCGACGTGGCTTGCCAGTGCGGGAGGCGGGGCTTCGGGCGGGGTATGCTGCAGGGCGTTGCGCAACAGGTTGCGAACCAGGAGCCGGATGCGTACGGGGTCCAGCGACAGCCAGGTGCCGGGGGGATCGAGGCGGAGGTCGATATGGCTTTCGGAGAAGGTTTCCCGGACAAGCTCCTGCAGGAGCTCGGTCGGGTCAACCGCCTGCCGGTCGAGGGCGATGTGGCGTCCCCGTAGTCGTTCTGATTCCAGCAGTTCCCCCAGCAGCGTTTCCAGTTCGTTCAGGTCGTCCAGAAGGGCCTCACGCGCGGGGCCCGGATCGAGGAGTTCCGCCCTGACCCGTGCGCGCGTGAGCGGGGAGCGCAGTTCGTGGCTGACGGCGAGCAGCAGTTCGCGTTTTGCCTCCAGCATCTCCCGGATATCGTCGGCCATGGCGTTGATGCTGCGGGCGAGTTCGCCGAACTCGTCCCGGCGTCGAACGTCCAGCCGGTGGCCGAGTTCACCCGAGCCGATACGCGCGACACCCGAGCGGATCGTTTCGACCGGACGAAACAGCCGCCGGATGGCATGGTAGGAGAGGGTCAGTACGGTCAGTCCCCCGAGGAGGGTCAGGACGACAACCAGCGGCGCGGCGTCGCTCGCCGCCAGTCCGCGCGGGACCAGGAGGACGGTTTGTTCGCCACGCGTCGCCCGGATCACGAATGGTCCGTGGCGCCGAAACACCTCGACCCGAGTCCCGTCGGCGAGCTCTTGGGTATGAGCGTGGTCGCCGGTCAGTTCGGGCGGGTGTCCGCCGGATGACCAGATTTCGCCTTTCGTGAAATGGATGTCCAGCGGCAGCCGCTCGGCCAGCCGCGCCGCACGCTCGCGGTCGGGCGGATCCCCGATCTCGTCGAGTAGGTGCTGGATGTATTCGGCCACGTGGGGTTTCGCCAGGTCGCGGAAGTTCCCTTCCACGCCGTAACGGAAACCCGTGCGGACGACGATGGCGAGCAGGAAGGCGGTCAGCAGGAACAGCAGCAGCAAGCGTCCCGACAGGCTGTGTCGGCGACGCCTCACAGCCGCGGCGCTACGAAGGCGTAGCCCGCGCCGCGTACGGTCTTGATGTAGTCGACCGGTCGAAGCTTCTGCCGAACCCGACTGACCAGCACGTCGACGGCCCGAGTGTAGACGTCCGCGTCGATTCCGCGCAGGGCGTTGAGGATCTCGTCGCGCGAGAACGGGTGCCCGGGGCGTCTGGCGAGCAGTTCGACCAGCCGGTACTCCGTGTGTGTCAGATCGATCGGTTCACCTGTGACCTCCACGGTCTGGCGTTCACGGTCGATCCTAAGGTCGGGGAAGGCCCAGATCTCCCCGTCGGCTTTCGAGCGACCCTCGCTGCGCTTGAGTATCCGCTGCACGCGCGCCACCAGTTCCCTGGGGTCGAAGGGCTTGGGCAGGTAGTCGTCCGCACCCAGTTCCAGCCCGACGACGCGGTCGGTGACCTCGCCCCGAGCGGTGAGCATGATGATCGGGACGTCGCTGTCGCGGCGGATCATGCGGCAGACCTCAAAACCGTCCATCTCCGGGAGCATGACGTCGAGAATGACGAGGTCGGCGCCTTGTTCACGCAGCCGCCGGAGTCCCTCTCGCGGGTATTGCTTGGCCTCGAGTTCTAGGCCGAAGCGGGCAAAATACGCCTGCAGCGGGGCCGCCAGCCCCTGGTCGTCGTCGATGACGAGGATACGGGTCATACTCGTATTGTGCCGGTTCCGCCCCGGGAAAGGGACGGAATCGGCATGGAGGCTGGTGCGCTGTCCAACAGATAATTACGGATTCAGCGCTCCCCTGGTGTTTCGCAGCAAGGCGCGCCTTGCCGTGAACGCTGACAAGCTAAATGAACTCGCAATTATCTGTCGTACAGAGCACTAATGGGCCCAACTGTGGTGGCCCCAGCGGTCACCGGACCAGTGATCGATCAGTTCCGCCAGCCTTGTGCGCTGTTCGGGATCGAGGCTGTCGCTGAACTCGGCGAAGGCGTCGACCATGTCGCGCTTGTGCTCGGCCATGGACTGTTGCCGTTCATCGATCATCTGCTGCGCGCGTTCCCGATCGAATCGGTCGTTTTTGAGCAGGTCCAGGACGTTGGCGCGCATATCGACACGGCGTTCCCTCCAGTCTCCCCGCAGCGCCTGGAACTGTTCGCCCAAGGCGACGAGTTTGGACCGCTGCTCGTCGTTCAGCTCGAGCTTCTGAGAGATGCGCTCCGTGATGTGCTGCATGCGGCCTTCGGCAGAGCAATAGCCTTTGTGTTTGGCCCAGGCGATGCCGAATCCGGCAAGGATTCCGACGACGATGAGGGTGACGAGTACGATCTTGAGCATGATGGCTTTCTCCGTTGGGTGTTGATCACGGGAGAAAGTCTGATCCTCACAGACGGCGAGGTGGTTTCCGGACTGTGAGCTTGTGTAACGGATTGTAACGGGGCATCCCTGCCAATGAACCCGTGGGTCTGGGAGATTCCCAGTGGAGCTATAGACAGTATCTATGCAGGATATGTCCTATCTATCGAGAAACCGGTGCCTCTCCCGCGAAGCGCTTGCATTTCCCGTCTTGACGCTTTTTTGACGCCGCCAGCGACGCCACGCTGACGCCGGTGGCCTACAGTCCCTATCGACAGACGGCGTTGTGGCGGTTCGGGTTGCGGACAGCCCCGGCGAAGCCACGAACCAAAACCAGGAGAACATACCATGCCCTACGACCTCAGAGAGACCCCGATTTCCGCGACGACCCCCGACGTGATCAACAGGTACGAGAAGGCACTGGAGCAGTTCCAGAGTTACGTCGGTGATCCGGTGGAAACCATCGAAAACGCGCTGGACCAGGATCCGGAGTTCGTCCTGGGGCACCTGTTCCGCGCGATCGTGCTGATGATGTTCGGCGAGCAGCGCTTCGTGCCCGACGCACAGTCCAGCCTCGAGGCTGCGGAGGCCCTGTCCCGCAAGGCCAATGATCGCGAGCACCTGTTGACCATGGCCGCAAACCGCCTGATCGCGGGAGACTGGGACGGCGCTTGTCATGTCTTCGACCGGGTGCTGGTGGACTATCCGCGCGACGCCTTTACCGTCCAGGCGGCGCACCTGATGGACTTCTATCGCGGTGACGCCCTCAATCTGCGCAACCGGATCTCGCGGGTGATGCCGCACTGGAGCCCCTCTGTACCGGGTTACTCCTATCTGCTGGGGATGCACGCCTTCGGATTGGAGGAATGCAATCAGTACGCCGACGCGGAACGGGCGGCGCGCAGGGCGCTCGACCTGCAGCCGAAGGACGGCTGGGCGGTACACGCCGGGGTGCACGTGATGGAGATGCAGGGGCGCATCGACGAAGGGATCGAATGGCTGGAGAGCCGGGCGCAGGACTGGGCGCCGGACAACGGCTTCGCGTTTCACAACTGGTGGCACCTGGCGCTGTACTATCTCGACCGGCAGCGGAACGATCGGGTCCTCTCTGTTTACGACCGTGAGATCGCCCCGGAGTCGCCCGAGTTCATCCTGACACTGGTCGACGCCACGGCTATGCTCTGGCGGTTGTACCTGCTGGGCGTCGATTCCGGTGACCGGTTCGAGGCGCTGGCGCTCAACTGGGAGCAGCGTCTGGATACGGAGCGCGGGTTCTACGCCTTCAACGACCTGCATGCGATGATGGCGTTTGCCGCCACCGGTCGTAGTGGCGCCGCCCGGCGGTTGCTCGGCGACATGCAGGCGACCGTGGAGACGGGGCAGGGGATCAACGTGATGATGACCCGCGAGGTGGGGATCCCCCTATGCCGCGCGGTACAGGCCTTTTCACGGGGTCGCTACCGGGATGCGGTCGAGTTGATCGCCCCGGTTCGAGACACCGCCAACCGTTTCGGCGGCAGCCACGCCCAGCGCGACGTAATCAGCCTGACACTGATCGAGGCGGCCCTGCGGGACGGACAGTCGAACCTCGCCCGGCACTTCATCGCCGAGCGCACGGTGCACAAACCCGGGAGTGGGTTGGGATGGCGTCTTTTAGGAAGGACCGGCGAGGCGCCAGGCAGGCGAGAGGCACTGGTCAGGGACGCGGCCTGACCGCGATCCGACGCCAGGCAGGCCGTTGAGGTGCCCGTTGGCATGGATTTCTCGGCGGCCTGTCACGCCGCGCTGCCCAGCCAGAAGTTCATGTCCTTGTCCAGGAACTCCCGCCAGGACATGTAGTGAGAGCCGTCGCAGGAGAACGTCAGGCTGATCAGGCCGTTGAAGAGGTTGATCGAGGACGCACGGAGGTAAAGCGTGTCGTCGGCGGTGCGCAGGTGACGCATGCCCACGAGGATGTCCCGGATCCGGTCCTGGGGGATGAGCGCGTCCTTGGGGTAGGGGCGGCGCGGGTAGAGCAGGCACATGTCCGGGTCGCTCAGGGCCTCGTGATCCAGGATGCGGTAGCGGAACGGATCGTCCATCAGCCAGATCGTCGCCCGGCTGCTGGAGAAGTGGATGACTCCCTGGAACATGCCGCGCTCGGTCAAGAGTTCGTCGAGGATGGCGCAGCAGGTGTTCATGTTCCGGTCCATCAGGCTCTCGACCCGGCATTGCTGGAATACGGTACCGCGGATCGCGGGGTCTCCCTTGATCTGGCGCCAGCCACCGGACTCCTCGTAGCGTTCGGCGGTCACGGGCAGATCACGCAGGTCGAAGTCCGCCCCGAGGTAACCGAGTGTCTCGCCGTTACGGTGCACCACCTGCAGAGCGGTCAGGGACGGTCGTGCGGCACGCAGACTGATATAGGCGTCGGACAAGAGGAATCCCCAGGAGGGGACCGCCTCACGCATGTAGGGACGTTGGGAACGGTCGCGCCCGTAGTGCTCAGGCTGCAGACCGCCCTTGCTGACGTTGTCGCTGATCTGAATCCCGTCGGCATCGACCACGTAGAGGTGCAGGCAGTGCGGTACCTCGCGCAAACCGTCGGTCAGGACACTATCCAGCGCTTCGCGTTGACCCCAGATCTCCGCACAACGTTCCGCCAGGCAGGCCAGCGGCGTGGAGAGTATCTCCGCCAGCAGGATTCGCTGCCGGTGTATGGCATTCTTCAGGGTGGTATCCATGCGCGAGAGTGTAGCGGTTGACGGGACCGGAGGCGACAAGCAAAAGGTCATCGGACGGGGCGCGACATGCAGGCGGCTTACCTCGCACCCATCCGCGAGGCGCAATTTTTCGGGGCCCATGAATCAAGCAATGGTACTGAGGCGATACGGCGCGGTGTTGGCAAGCATCGTTGCATTGTGTGTGGGAGACGTTCCCGATGCCGGGGCGGAACCTTTCGTCTATCCCGCCAGGGGGCAGGGCTCTTCGCAGGAGGAGCAGGACAAGTACGAGTGCCACCAGTGCAGCCGGCAGACGGGCGTTGATCCGGAGTAACTAGCCATGCAGGGAGAGCAAAGTGCAGGTACGACCGCGGGTGGAGGCGGTGACGCCGATCGGGGTCAGCGGGAATGATTCGGTTGGAGCATCACCGCGACGGAGACCAGTATTCCGTACCCCGCCGAGGTCTCGTGGTGCCTGAGAGCTTTCCGATGGACGGCTAGACGCAACCCGTGGGTTTGGGCAGGCCGCCGTACTTGGTGATCGGCTTCATCGGACCCGTCATCCAAAGTTTGAACAACACCTTCTTGTCCTCACCGAGATATTGGGCGAATTTCCGTATCGGGGGCACCACGGCGTGCTGCTCGAAATATTCCCGCGCCTTCATTATCTGTTGCCACTTGACCTCGTCGAGATTAACCCCATCGACTTCCGCCATGGCGCGGGAAACCTCGGGTGTCCAGTGGGAATTATCGGTGAGATAGCCGTCACCATCGCGTTCTGGAAGTTCCATTACCAACCTCTTTCGATTGCCGAGTTTCTAGAAAACCGATCGCACCCCAAATAGGATCGTTGCGGGCCCGATCAAACCAGGTTGGAGGTTAGCAAAAACCGAGCAAATTAGTCAACTAATCTGGGCAGAGGAACGCCATCCCGGTCAGCACCACCAGTCCTGATTCATGAGGTAAAAACCTGTACCCGTCTGCCGTCCCATGACGAGGGACGGTAAGATTTCTGTCAAATGACATACTATCCTACTGTCTTTTCGTTCGTCCTCTGCGTTGCGACAACCGTTCCATAGTTCGACTATGCGCCTGTTGTCGCGCCTTGATGACGAACGAAAATCCGGCGCGATCTACGATGCCATTTTCCGGCAATCGTTTAAGGACGGACAAGGTGAAACATCTTGATACGAAAGCCGGGGTCTGTAGGCCGCACAATGTTTCGGGCCGGTTGGTGCAGACAGTTTTCATAGTCGGTTTGCGGCGACGCGACACCTTCAGTTCCTAGGAGCCTGTCGGCCTTAGGAACAATCTACTGCGCTGATGGGAGAGCGGCCAAAAAATCCCCGATTTCTCGTTGCGTAGGCCCACTATGCGCCTCGAAATCGTAAACTTTTTGTCTCGTTCTCCCACCATGCTCGCT
>JAJDOJ010000168.1 GCA_022340215.1 Gammaproteobacteria bacterium | reverse complement strand
TGCCCCGGCAACAGGATCTTGTCGGCGTTGTCGACCCGTGCGCGCATGGTGATGGTATTGGTTGCGCTGTCGACGGTGTTGTCGACGAAATCGATCTTGCCGGACCAGGTCCGATCCGCGCCGTGGGGCGGTCTGACCTCGACCGGCGTGCTGCCAACCCGGATCCTGCCCGCCATTTGCGCGAGGTCCCTGTCGCGCGGGTGGAAGTAGGCGTAGATGGGATCGAGCTGCACCAGCAGGGCCAGCTTATCCGCGTGATCCGGCCCCACGAGGTTGCCGGTATCCACGAGGGTCTTACCGATGCGGCCACTGAAGGGTGCATGGATCTTCGTGTAACCCAGGTTCAGCTTCGCCAGGTCGACGGCCGCCTGCGCCGTCTGGACCTGACTGGCGTCGACCTCGGCGGCTGTGACCAGCTCGTCGTAGCGCTCCCGGGAGACATCCTCGGTCTTGAGCAGTTTCGCGTAACGCCTGACCTCGCGCTGCGCATTCTTCAGGTTGGCTTGCGCCTCGGCAAGATCGCCCTCGGCCTGCTGCAGGTCCGCCTCGAAGGGTTTCGGGTCGATGCTGTAAAGCAGATCTCCTTCCCCGACGTCGCTCCCCTCGGAGAATCCGCGCGACTGCAGAATGCCCTCTACCCGGGCCACGAGCGTCACCGACTGCACCGAGGCAGTGTTGCCGACATACTGGCGGAAGTCGGGAATAGACTTCCGCACGACGTCGGCGACCTCGACCTCGGGGACCTGTACGGCCGCTGTGTGTGACGCGCGCTCGCAACCGGCCGACGCAAACAACAGGGAGAGTCCTGCAGCAGCCACGAATCCCGGCAACAGATTGTTTGTGCTTCTCAACGTGACTCCCGCATCACCCGCCTTCAAGGTTCGCTTGCGACGAAAAATGCCTTTCCCCGTCGCAGGTGGGCATTCGTTCCTCCCCCCTGGCAGGGGGGAGGTCAGGTGGGAGGGGGGCGGGACTATCTACCAGCACGGTGACTGCCCTCGAGTCCCACCCCCATCCCGACCTTCCCCTCAAGGGGGAAGGCGCTCAGTCCGATTGCCATGTCCCTTCAGCAACTTGCTCAACTCGGCGGCGATCTCCTCACTGAGTTCCTGCAGCGCCCCACTCATCCCGGCCGCGATGTCCTCGAAACCGCTGCCACTCGCCTGTTTCACGATCGCCGATTCGCGCAACACCCGGTAGCGGTGGTCGCTGCGGTCCACGATGCTCCAGCTCGACTTGAGATGAATCCTGCCCGCGGGGTCGCTGTCGAACCGCAGGATCTTGACCGGGACCTGAAAGTCGGTCGGCACGTCGCTCCAGGGACGAACGATGGCGTGCACCTGCGGAAGCAACGTCGAGAGGTTTTCCGCCAGCACTGTCGCAATGTTGTCGCCGACGGGTTCTGCCCATTGGTGAAAGTCCGCCAGTTCGATACGGTTCGCGCCCTCGCGGATCACGATCTGGGAACGATCCAGGTAGGCGGAGACCTCGACGGGCCCTACGCCGACGATCTCTTCGGCATCTCCCGAGGGTCTCGGCCCACCGCCGCCGGCGATCGGGCTGAGGACGTAGAAGTTTGTTGGCGGGGAGGTGCCGCAGGCCGTCAGCGCGACCACCATGCCGACGAATACGATGATCCGGATTGAGCAGGATGTCGTCATTTGCAATTCCTATCGGGACTTGCCCTTGATCAGGGCCTCGGGGTGCCTTTCGAGGTAGTTGGCCATCATGCGTAGGGACCTTGCCGCACCGGAAAGCTCCCGCATCATGGCCATCAACTCATTATAGGCGGGCGAGTCCGAGCGCAGCAGACCATCGACGTTCTGCATGGCGCTCCGTGCCTGTTTCAGCGTGCCCTCGAGTTCCGGCATCACGTCGTCGCTCAGACCCGCCGCGAGCCGCTCGGTCTGCAACAGGGTCCCGTTGAGGCTGCGCACGGATGCGGCGACCTCCTCGGAATTGACCAGACGACTGGTCCCTGCCAGCGTGTTGTTGAGGTTCTCAGCGATCTTGTCCAACGGCAGATCCTGGATCTTTCTCAGGATCTCGTTCAAACCCAGCCTGAGCTGGTCGATCGTGGCCGGGACACTTGGCAGCACTTTGTACTGGCCCTCGGTGCGAATCGTGGCCGGGGGGGCGTTAGGTTGGAATTCGAGTTCCACCATCAGCTGCCCGGTCAGGATGTTACCCGACCTCAGCTGCGCCCTCAGGCCACGGGCGACCAGCTCGTTCACCATTTTTCGCTCTTCGTCCCCCGGTTCGAGACCGACCACCTTGATCCGGTCCGGTTCGATCTCGATCAGCACCGGCACCTCGAAATCGACCTTCTTCACGTCGAACAGGAAGTTCATGTCAACGACCTTGCCGACCTCCATTCCGCGTATTACCACTGGCGCGCCGACCTTCAGGCCGCGCACCGACCCTTCGAAGTAGACGAGATAGTAATCCTTGCGCTGGTACTCGTGCTTCGTGGTCGCCTCGCGTGACTGGTAGAGTTGGAATTCCGTCCCGGACGCCGCAGGTGAAGCGTTATCGAGATCGCTCGGCGTATCGAAGGCGATGCCGCCGACCAGCAGGGACACCATGGACTCGGTCTCCAGGCGGAGACCATCGGCGTTCAGCGAGACATCGATCCCGCTGGCGTTCCAGAAACGGGTATTTTCATGTACCAGACGGTCGTGCGGCGCATACACGAAGACCCTGAAAACGATGTCCTCGCCGCCCTGCTCGAGTTCGTAGCTCTCGACCTCCCCCACGCGGATCCGGCGATAATAGATGGGGGAACCGGCCTCGATCGAACCCAGTGACTTCGAACGCAGGACGAACCGTGTCCCCGGGGTGTCCGCGACCACCACCGGCGCCTTTTCCAGACCAATGAAGTTCCGCTCCGATTCGCCGTCCCTGCCGGGGTCCATTCCGATGAAGGCACCGGACAGCAGGGTGCTGAGGCCGCTCACCTCCCCGGCCGCCACGCGCGCGGTCACCACCCAGAAGCGGGTGGACTCGGTCAGGTAGGGCCGCATCTCCGGGCTCAGTTCGGCGGTGACAACGACCTTGGAAAGGTCTTCACCGAAGGTGACGGACTCGACCTTGCCGACCTCCACGTCCTTGTACTTGATCTTGGTCTTGCCGGCCTCCAGCCCCGCAGCGGTCTTGAAGGTGATCGTGACGACGGGTCCCTTTTCCGAGATTGCCTTGTAGACCAGCCACGCCCCGATCACGACCGCCACCAGAGGGATCAGCCAGACGATGGAGATTCGCCGCTTCTCCTCGACGACGACCTCGGGAACAGCGCCCATCGATCCGGTTCCGCCCCGCTGTTCGGTCATGGTTGTTTCTCCAACGAGTCCCAGATCAGGCGCGGATCGAAAGAATTCGCCGCAAAGATGGTAATCACCACGACCGCGGCGAAGTAGAGCGCAGCCGGGCCGGCATCGATGTTTGCCACCGCCCCCACCTTGACCAGCGTCACCAGCAGGGTCACTACGTAGATGTCCACCATCGACCAGCGCCCGACCAACTCAGTGACGCGATAGAGCCGGGTCCGGTCTCGCGGCCGCCACTGCGACCGGCGCTGCAGCGAGATCACCAGGTAGGTGAGTATGACCAGCTTGAGCACCGGCACGAACACGCTGGCCACGAAGATCACCAGCCCGACGGGCCAGTCACCGCTCTTCAGAAAATAGATCACGCCGCTCATGATGGTGTCGGCCTGAACATGTCCCAGCGTGGTGATCTTCGTGATCGGGAATACCATCGCGGGGACGTAGAAGACGTAGGCCGCGATCAGCAGCGCCCAGGTGCGGGCGATACTGTCGGTCTTGCGGGGGCGCATCACCGTGCCGCAACGCGGACAACGCATGACGGCGTCGCCTACCCCGGCCGGTATCCGGCTCACCTGCTCACAGTTGTGGCACCCGGCAAGCGACAGTTCGAGCGCGGAATGTTCCCCTGCCGTCATTGTTGGGCGTCCACCCGTTCCCACACCGTCTCGGTATCTATCGAGGCAGAGGCGGCGGCCAGCAGGAAGATCAGCACGAAGAACGACACCAGGCCAAGCCCGGGGATTACGGTCGCCATCTTGACCAGCTTGACGACGGTGACCAGGATGCCGAGCATGAACACCTCCATCATGCTCCAGTTCTGCATCGTGGCGAGTAGCCGGAACACCCCGACGGTCCCCTTGGCGAGACGCCCGAACTTCAACGGCAGGAAGACGTAGAGCATCAGCGTGAGCACGGTCAGCGGGGCCGCGATGCAGGTCAGCGTGACCAGCATCGCCAGTGCCTTCTCACCCTGTTCCCACATGGTCTTCACCGCCGTGTACAACTCCGCCGAACTCACCTGCTCGCCGATCTGCATGGACAACAGCGGAAAGGTATTGGCGAATACGAACAGGACGAGCCCGCCGATCGCCAGTGCGACGGTGCGGTTTACCCCGTCCGGGACGTTGCGGTACAGGGGTGCGCCACAACGACGGCATTTCGCCACGCCGCCCTCCGGAATCGGCAGGCGATGCTGCAGCAGATCGCATTCATGGCAAGCAATGAGCGGAGACGACATTTGCTCGCAGATCCCCTTTCCCGTGCCAAGAAAAATCGTACGGGCGGCATGATGACATACCGGAAGGGGACCGGAAAGCGGGACATACGCAGGGACCGGGTTACACCTCCGCTACTGTCGAAATATCGGATGGTGCGCGTGTGCAGTGTCCGTGTGCGGTACTATACCTCGCGAGTGGACTCGGCCACCGGGCCGAAACCACTGACTATATGACCGAAGAGCGGGTCAAGGTAGGGATTCGCCAAAATTTTGCTAGAACCCGGAAGTCAGTCACATCCGTCGTCTTCAGACACGACTTCGCCGGATTTCGGGTCTCTTAATTCCTTGCCCTGCGGATCGGTCACTACCGTGCCAGCGAACATCATGGACTCAACGCGGTCGAATTCCTCGTCCATCGCACGAACCACATCGGTATCCTTCAGCCCCTCATAGATGAAGATCTGGCCCCGTTCCTCGGCGCGGCGCTGAGATTCGGTGGGGTGGAAGAGACGACTTAGTTGCCATTCGCCCACCGAGTCGGCACCAATCTCCGTGGAACCCTGGGCGAGGGCGAGATGAGAAAGTGCGAGCATAAGAACTACTAGAAACACCCTATCCATCTTTATCACCGGTCATATTTCCGTTCCCTGCCCTTGTGCGCGACCGTGTTCCGACGGGATTACCGGAGACACGCTAGATCAGGCTTGCGACTCGGTGTTTCCCGCGGGAATTTCTCGTGAAACCCTGTCCGCGACGGGTATATAACCATGGACTCGAACCCGCTGGCAGACTATTCATTGCTGAACCCCTTGGTAACCAGTTTCAGGATTTCCAGCTCCCGCGGCGTGAGGACCGCAGACCGCGCAGCCTGCCGGGTATCCCCGGAGTCAGACCAAAACCTTTGAGAAGATGCCTTGCGATGGACGAACTGATTGGAGCCTCCCCCCTACAGCAGTTACAGGATCGCATCGCCGATAAAATCCGGTTCGGCATCCTTCAACAGATAACCCATCGCCCCCGCCTCGATGGCCGAGACGGCATGGCGTTCGTCACCGAAGACGGTGATGACCATCACCTCCGGAGGGGAAGCATAGCGCCGGGATTCCCTGATGAGATCTATACCGCTGCAGTCCGGTAAGGCGAGACCGACCAGGAGTGCTTCGGGCATCCCATCGCCATCCGATCGATGCTCCCCCGAATTGGCAACGGAACCCGTGTGCAGCATGGTGACCCCATGGCATGAATTCGCTCTCGCCGACGTCCGCTAAACTCCCAGTGTCCGTGTGCACGAGACGTCCCGGCAACTCCGCTCATCGACCGTATTGCTGGAGATGATGGTGCCACGCTCGGACCAACGACAACCCTTGTGGCGCGAAGGGACCAAGGGATGCAGACCCCTTATCAGCGGAGAACCACGCAACATGAACAAAACCATCCTGTACTACGCCACCAACCGCGGTCACATCGGATCGAACCGCTGGGCGCCAGACAGCTATGGACCCAAACCCAGCAACGACGGGTTCGAGAATCTGCGCTTCGGCCGCGCCGATCTGGAAATCGATGTTTCGAAGGTCGCGAAATTTCTCGGCAAGGATTGCGGATTCGGACAAGGTGACGGGGACGGCTTGACAGGCTACTTCAAGGACCGCATCGCAGACCTGAATATCGAGGCTTTCGAGGAGACCCTGGACGACAACCGACCCGACGAGAAACAGGCCGCCAAGCGATTCGGCTCCACACGGACCTTCAACGAACTGCGCCAGCGGATGGAGAAAAGCCACGACGTGCTGATCTTCATTCATGGATTCAACGTGAGCTGGGAGGCCGCCGTCGCCTCCGCCCTCGCCCTGCAGGAAAGCCTCAACGCTGGCGCGAGCGACAAAGGCGTTCTGGTCGTATTGTTCAGCTGGCCGTCGGATGGACTCGCGCTGCCCTATGTCTCCTACAAGTCGGACCGCTCCGATGCCGAACTGTCCGGATACGCCTTCGGTCGCGGCATGCTCAAGCTCCGTGACTTTCTCGCGAAACTGCGAACCCGCGACAGTCGCGGCAACGTCGCATGCGGACAGGAGCTGCACCTGCTGTGCCATTCGATGGGCAACTACGTATTGCAGAACACACTGCGTCGCATCGCCGAATTCAACGACGGCGACGTTTTGCCGAGGATCTTCGACCACATCTTCCTGTGCGCCCCGGATGTCGACGACGATGTGTTCGACCCCGGCGCACCGCTCTCGACCCTGCCGCAACTCGCCCGCGGCGTCAGTCTCTACCACAACCAGGGCGACGTCGCGATGTACGTGTCGGACTACACCAAGGGCAATCCGGAGCGTCTGGGTCTCGCCGGTGCGGCACGGCCCTCCCTGCTGCACAACAAGATACATCAGATCGACTGTTCGACCATTGTCACGGGATTCGTCGAGCACAGCTACTACCTGAGCGGACGCGTGAACGAAGACATACGGCAAAGCGTAATGGGCGTCGCGCAGGACGATAGGAAGCGAAACCGCGCGCTACGGGGCAACGCATGGCCCAATGTCTGGGTCATGCGCTGATGGAACGTGCTCTTCGGGATGCACCGGGCGTTCGTCGAGGATAGCGGCTATCATGCGGCCTCGTCACCTATCCCCGGGCGGGACGGCGGCCCCATCAACCCCAAGGAGCGATCAACGAATGAAAATCGAAACGCTGGCAGTACACGGTGGCTGGCAACCGGACCCGGCAACGAAGGCCGTTGCGGTACCGATCTATCAGACCACCAGCTATGCCTTCGACGATACCCAGCATGGCGCCGACCTGTTCGATCTCAAGGTCCAGGGGAATATCTACACCCGCATCATGAACCCGACCTCCGACGTGCTGGAGCAGCGCGTCGCGGCAATGGAGGGGGGGGTTGGCGCATTGGCGCTGGCATCGGGCATGGCGGCGATCACCAACTCGATCTTCACCATCGCCCAGGCCGGCGACAATATCGTTTCCACCACCCAGTTGTACGGCGGCACCTATAACCTGTTCGCCCATACCCTCCCGCGCCTGGGCATCGAGGTCCGGCTCTGCGACGCGAACGATATCGACGCCATGGCGACCCGAATCGACGCCAATACCAAGGCGGTATTCTGCGAATCGATCGGCAACCCCGCCGGCAATATCGTCGACTTCGGCGCCATCGCGGAGATGGCGCATGCGCACGGGGTGCCGCTGATCGTCGACAACACGGTGCCCTCGCCCTACCTGTGCCGCCCCTTCGAGCACGGCGCCGACATCGTGGTCCATGCCCTGACCAAGTACATGGGCGGTCACGGCACCTGCATCGGCGGGGTCGTGGTGGACTCCGGCAAGTTCCCCTGGGCCGAGCACAAGGAACGCTACGCGCTCCTGAACGAGCCGGACGTCTCGTATCACGGCGTGGTCTACACCGAGGCCCTGGGCGAGGCAGCCTA
>JAJDOJ010000167.1 GCA_022340215.1 Gammaproteobacteria bacterium | reverse complement strand
ATGCGCCTGATGTCGCGCCTTGATGACGAACGATCCCGGCGCGGCGCTGTCCCTGCTTTGCTTGGGCACCGGTCTTGGGCTTCCTGCCCAAGCCGTTCACTGCTTCGCAGTTCACCCGGCGCAATCTGGTATGCCATTTTCCGGCAATCGCCTAAATTACAGCACAATTCCCGGAGGTCGGCCGAGCGGTCCCCGCAGACAAACCGGCGAATTGTTGCCAGATTGACCGCTATCGCCCGTCGGTGCCGGACCGTTTGCGGTTCAACTGGGAAACAACATGACGATTGCCCTGGTATCACATCCGGATTGCGCCGCACACGAAATGGGCGTCTATCATCCCGAACGACCCGAGCGTTTGAGTGCGATCAATGATCGCCTGATCGCCTCCGGTCTGGACATTCTGCTGCATCACTACGATGCCCCGCGGGCCACGCGCGAGCAACTGGAGCGCGCGCACGCCGGCACGTACATCGACGAGATCTTCGCCGCCTCACCCACAGTGGGACATGTCTGGCTGGACGGGGACACCTCGATGAATCCGCATACCCTCGAGGCCGCGCTGCGGGCCGCGGGCGCGGTGGTACTCGGTGTGGATCTTGTGATGCAGGGGCAGATACGTCAGGGGTTCTGCAATGTCCGACCGCCGGGGCATCATGCAGAACGTGCCCGGGCGATGGGGTTCTGCCTGTTCAACAACATTGCGGTGGGCGCCTATCACGCCATTCAGCAGCATAGACTGGATCGGGTGGCGATCGTGGATTTCGACGTACACCACGGCAACGGGACCGAAGACCTCGTCTCCGGTGACGAGCGCATCCTCCTGTGTTCGAGTTTCCAGCACCCCTTCTACCCCCACACCGGCTTCGATTCCGAGGCGCCCAATGTCGTCAACGTCCCGCTGGCCTCTGGAACGGACGGGGAAATGTTCCGGGAAGCCCTCACGGCGGCATGGTTGCCGAGGCTTGCCGAATTCGCGCCGCAGCTCGTCCTGATTTCCGCGGGATTCGACGGACATCGCGCCGAAGACATGGCGCACCTCAATCTGCTCGAGTTCGACTATGCCTGGATCACCCGAAAACTGCTGGAGATCGCCCGGGAAAGCGCTGGGGGCAGGATCGTCTCTTCACTGGAAGGTGGTTACGAACTGCATGCCCTGGCACGGAGCGTCGAAGCGCATATCCGCGTCTTTCTCGGTGGATAGATGGATTTCTGGGGAGAGGGATCTGTCTTCCCGCATTCACGGGATCCGGTCACTGCAATCGGATCACCGATATCGTGTAGGGCGCATCGACCTCGGAGTTGCCCGAGACACCCAGTGGCGTCAACCAGGCAACGCGGCATAAACGCATAAACGGGGTCAGGTCTTGTCTCGTGCCTTTTCAGGTAGATTCACAATTCTGCTGATCCTTGAATAAGGTAGTCCAACATGCTCGCCAATCTCTCGATTATGGGTCCGGTTGAATCGCTGGGTATAGACGCCGTTCAATTGACGCATGCCTTTGGAGAGGTTGCTGTCGGGAGTTTCGACGAGGAGGTGCCAGTTGTTCCCCATTTGACAGTAGGCGTGGACTATCCAGTTGAAGCGCTCGCAGACTTGTTCCAAGACCTCTAACCAAAGTTCCCGATCGTCATCGCCCAGGAATATATCGTCTCGCCGTCCCCGCGGGATGTGACGTGGTAAAGCGCTCCGGTAAACCCTATACGTAGCGGTCTGGCCATGGCGGCAGTCTACTCGAGTCGCAGTCACGGGACAAGACCTGACCCCCTGATCCCTCGCATGCTGGGTGCTGTGGGAGTTGGGGAGAGAAAACCCCGGCGACCCGATCAGGCCAACCTGGATGTCTATTTCAACCAACTTTCTACCTTTTTCCTATCAGGAATCGACCCTGAGTGCATTAAAATATCATCGACAACAACAGCTGGAGTACTCATTACCCCATAGCCCATTATTACTTCTGGACTGGTTTCTTTAACTACATTGACGGGAATGTTGTATTCGGCGGCAACCGATTGAATAAATTCTGCCGTCTTAATGCACTTGGCACAACCACTGCCTAACACTTTAATTTCTTTCATTGGCATCTCCTAGTTGAAATGAATTGCATTTAGAGTCCATCCTACTACGGTAAAGGATGCCAGCAGGAGCGCAAAAATAATCACGAGCAACCCCCATGTCATAACCTGCTTCAGCAATATGAATTCCGGAAAACTTGCGGCTACGGTACTCATGCAAAACGCCAATGTGGTTCCAATCGGCAGGCCTTTTGCGATCAAGCTTTCCATTATTGGGATAACACCAGTAGCATTTGAATAGAGCGGAATACCGAGGAGAACAGCTAGGGGAACAGACCACCATTGCCCGCTTCCAAGGTTCGCCTCTATCCAGGAAATTGGCACAAAGCCGTGTAGTGCAGCGCCAAGGCCCACACCGATAAAAACCCATTTCCAAACACGACTCAAAATATCCAGTAATTCTTGTTTGGCGAATTCATGCCTCTCCCTAAACGATAGCGTTGGTCTTCTAGTGTCTCTGTTAACCGTCGGCTTTGCCGATTGATAGGCCTTAAGCGCAAAGGGTTGTAAAAGTTTTTCGGCATGGATAAGATCGAGAAATATTCCACCTGTAATTCCTACTGCCAATCCAACTAACACATAAATAAGTGTTATCTCCCATCCCACCAAGCTCAACAAAAGCAATACGGCTACTTCATTAATCAGCGGCGACGTCAAAAGAAATGACATCGTTATACCAACGGGAATGCCCCCCGATGTAAAGCCAAGAAAAACCGGAATGCTTGAACAAGAGCAAAACGGCGTTAGTGCTCCGAATATCGACCCCATAAAATAGCCGATAAATCTGTTTTTCCCTGCCAGATAACCTCGAACTTTTTCGATGTTTAGAGATGCGCGGATAAGTGCAATAAAATAGATCATAACAACCAAGAGAAAAAATATCTTGGCCGTATCCTCAATAAAAAAGTGAACTGCACCACCTAGCTTTGAGTGCGGCGCCAAGCCAAAAAGCGCAAAAGTAGTCCAATCAGCCAATTCTGTAAAAATAGTCAGCACGTAATTTCTCTTAGGCGATTGCCGGAAAATGGCATACCGGATTGCGCCGGATTTCCGTTCGTCATCAAGGCGCGACAACAGGCGCATAGTCGATCTATGTAACGGTTGTCGCAACACAGAGGACGGACGAAAAGACAAGCAGGATGGTATATCATTTGACAGAAATCGCCCTATTCGTCTTTCGCGGTAGGAGCGCCCGTTACCGGGCGCCCCCCGCACAGTCCTCGGCGTGCAGTTTTCCCGCACCACGCATAAACGGGGTCAGGTCTTGTCTCGTGCCTTTTCAGGTAGATTCACAATTCTGCTGATCCTTGAATAAGGTAGTCCAACATGCTCGCCAATCTCTCGCATATTGTAGCGTCCACTATTAAATGCTTCGAAAATCGCAGTATCGCGATCTCGGTGTTTGTCGAAATACCAAGTCAACGGCCGGGACACAGGCTGTCGTTGCATCTTGGGGATTTCACTCAAGCGCTGGTCTGCATCCACTTTGCGCTGCATCGTATCCACAAATGCATCTGAACCCAGATAGATTTGATTCTTGAGTTCTGCCCAGGGGGAAGGCTGATGTTTTCCGTCGGCGACAAACCGTCGGTACGCGGTCTGTGCCTGTTGCTTGCGTTCGGCGAAAGCGGCCAGTATCCAGTCGATCTCCAGCCAATTGGGCGCCGCGGTCATTCCCGCCGTAGCCCGATAGTTGCTCCAGGGCCAATCCCGTGCCGTGCGTACCATGCGGGGGCGAACGGGATTGAGAACGACGTAGCGAGATAAGTCCAACAGGTAAGCGTCTTTTTGCACCAATATGGCCTTGTATCGACCTTGATAGACGTGGCCTACCCGATTATGGGTCCGATTGAATCGCTGGGTATAGACGCCGTTCAATTGACGCATGCCGTTGGAGAGGTTGCTGTCGGGAGTTTCGACGAGGAGGTGCCAGTTGGTTCCCCATTTGACAGTAGGCGTGGACTATCCAGTTGAAGCGCTCGCAGACTTGTTCCAAGACCTCTAACCAAAGTTCCCGATCGTCATCGCCCAGGAATATATCGTCTCGCCGTCCCCGCGGGATGTGACGTGGTAAAGGGCTCCGGCAAACCCTATACGTAGCGGTCTGGCCATGAAGGCAGTCTACTCGAGTCGCAGTCACGGGACAAGACCTGACCCCCTCATCCTCCGATCAGTCACCACATGTTTCTCTATTGAAATGGACATGAAGAATGGCGGAGAGGGTGGGATTCGAACCCACGTGCCCCTGACGGGACCAACGGATTTCGAGTCCGCGCCGTTATGACCGCTTCGGTACCTCTCCTAAACAACGAAAAATCATTAGGTTATATGATATTCCGCAGAATATACATGACAAAATCCTTCCTCGCGCAACGCTGGGGCCGCAAGCCTTCCGTCACAGGCATCTATTGGCCTCGATCACCCGAACTGTTGCATCGATTGTCGTAGAATACGATCTTCGTTTTTCACGTCGGGGTTCTATAGCCGACACGAAAAAGAAGAACAACAATGACCTCTAACCGGACACCTCGGGAAATCCTTACCGCTATTGTCCACGTCGCGCCACCGATACGACCGGCAAGTGCGGGACTGATATTCTAACCAAGATCACCTCGGTTGAGTATCCCACCCGCAGGTTCAATCGCGTCGCACATGGAAAGACAACCGAAGGCGCACAACCTGATCCTCTTCGTGTTCCTGCTTACGGTCGTCGTCCGGTTCGTCGAGTCGGAACCCGCGCCGACCCTGCTGGAGGAGATTCAGGTCACGGGAAGGCTCGATGTTGCAATGATCGGCGAACCGTCACAGACCGGGGAACGGCCAAGGGGGATGCGGGGCTTTGAACACGACCTTATCGAACTCTTAGCCGACGAACTCGGGGTCGAACCCCATGTCGTCATGGTCCGCAATCCGGGTACGGGTATGGCATTTGAGATGGTGCACCGGGGAGAGGCGTCCCTGGCGGCGGGCGGACTCTCTCCGGACGATCGCGTCGCGTATTCCTTTCGGTTCAGCCCGCCCTACTTCGAATTCACGCCACAGCTCGTCTACCTCAAGGGCAACGGACCACCCGGCTCGCTTGAGAACATCGACATAACGGCGGTCGCGGTGGGAAGCTATCCGGCCTATTCCAGGGACCTGGGCAAACTACAGGCAGACGACCCACAACTGGACCGGCGCACCTTTGACAACATCGCCGTACTGGAGCAGGTTTGGCGCGGAAACGCCAGGTATGCCGTCGCCGGCTCCCACGACGTACTTTACGGGCACCGGTTCTTTCCGGGCCTCAGGGTGGCATTCGAGCTATCGGATCCTTTTCCCCTCGCCTGGGCCTTTCCCAGAACGATCGATGACAGCATTTTCCGCGCGGCGTCGGAATTTCTGGAGAACGCTTCCGTGGACGGCGGGATGCAGATCCTGATGGACCGTCGCTTCGGTCATGTAAAGGGGTTCGGGGACGCGAGTTCGCTGACCTTTCTACACCGGATCGATCAGCGCCTGCCAAGTTCAGAGGACCTGATCTCGGCCCCGCGGTTTTCTTGTAAGGGTCTGGCGAAAAACCTCGGGAATTCAATCGGAAGCAAGCCAACTGCGGCGATTCTGCCGAGCAGCCTTTGGCGGAGGCTTGGATTTTGCGAAGATACCAGT